>DASZWV010000108.1:0-7990 GCA_035546115.1 Phycisphaerales bacterium | reverse complement strand
GGCAGCACGAGGAAGAACACCCACGGCGCCGTGCGGGCCAGATAGGCCGGCGTGCTCGCGAAGATCGCGAACATCATCCGGCCCAATCGCGCCCCCCCGTTGTTCTCCTCCCCCTCCGGCGCAACGCCCTGCCGCATCATGTTCACATCCAGCGCGACCTTGATCGCGGTCGTCTGCAGGACATTGGTATTCGTGTCGCCGTCCTTGCGGTTGGCCGTGGACCCGAGCAGGAACAGCACGATCACGAAGACCATCGCGATCCCAAGCCGCGACGGGCGCAGCGCGAGCTGTCCCGCCTTGAGCAGCTTCGGCCAGACCAGGTCCTGCGTCAGATCGTCCAGTGTGAGGGGGGCATGGATTCTGGGTTGCTGCGGCATGAGCCCATCGTACCAGAAACACCGCGCCCGGTGCCGTGGAAATCCATGGTCCCGACGGACGGCCGCGCCCGGGCGGGCCTCAATCCCCGTATCGGTGCCGCATCTTGTTCGAGAGCCGCAGCATGAGGTGCACCCGCTCGAACTCGGCGACCCACTCCGCCAGCTCGGCCTCGATCTCGTCCGGCGGAACCGGCGCACCCGGAAGCGGGCACGCCCCCCCGAGCTGCCTGGCCGCCAGGTTCCTGTACCGCGCGAGCGATCGATCGCCGAAGAGCGATAGCAACTCGAAGTCCTCGTTCAGGAACAGCGCCACGGGCACCCGCAGGCCCCCGCAGATCTTCAGCGGCTCGGCAAGGTCCTTGTGCGCATCGCGATCGACGAATCGGACGTTGACGTGCTTCGGGTTCGCGGACTCGATGCGCTCCAGGAACGGGCACTGCTGAACGCAGTCGCCGCACCACGTCCCCGAGATGCACAGCACGTTCAATTGCCGCGTGAACCCGCCGAGCATCTCCCGCTGCGGCCCGGTGAGCGCAACGCGCCCAAGAAACGCCTTCCAGTTCTCGATCTCGTTGGGCTTTCCCGTCGCGACGTACGCCTCGTACGGCAGCGCACTCGTGAACTTCGACAACAGAAACTTCGGATCAAACGGATGTGACATGCTGGACAATAGTGACCATCAGAGCCGAGCGGCGCAAGCCGCCCCGGTCTTCACCTCTGGTTCAACACAGCCTCTTCAAGTTCCGATCCCCGGATTCGACGGTGGAAATCGCTCAGAAAGACGGTCGGCGTAGTGTTTCAGTTCCAGCCATTGGTTCTTGTTCACTTCCGCCCGAGCAGTCGAGGACACCCACGAGCGCAGCCGATCTGCGACCGTCACATGCACCTGAGGAAATCGGGACCATGCATCCGGGTTCAACTTCGCAACCTCCAGGAGGAACCACGCTCGATCGAAGGGATCGCGCTTATCACACTTGGCCAGGCAGGAGAGCAAGAACGAAGCGCACTCGGCTTGCTCGTTCGGAAACTCCGCCCACGCCTGTTTGCCGAGCCGCGCCACATGCAGCAGCAGATCGCCCGGATAGAACTCAACCTCCAATAACGGATCCTCGCGCAGCCAGCCCATGGCGATCGGCAGCAGATATTTCGCGCCGATCTTCTGACCAAGCAGCAGTCGAACGTCCCCCTGCGTGAGCTCCCCGATCGGCACGCGTCTCAGCCGCAAGCAACGCGCGACCATCGGCGTCGGCGCGCTCTCAGGCTCGCCCTCGTTCTTGCCGTCAAGTTTCTCAAGCGACAAGTCCAGCCGGTCCATACCTACCACCGCTCCTTGTCGTTCGCCGGCGCCAGCCCCCACGGCTTGCTCGGCCGCATGTTCACGGTCGTTCCTCCCTGCACGTTGTTCACCGTGTGCTTCAGGAACTCGTGCGGGAAGGGCAGTTGCGGCCGGCTCAGCTCATCCAGCGTCGCCAGGTGCTCCGGCAGCAGGTGAACGTCCAGCGCGCCGAGGTTGTCCGCAAGCTGCTCCATGGTCCGCGCCCCGATGATCGTGCTCCCCCCGCCTCGCGCGGTGCTCTCCACGCCCGGGCGGTTCTGGACCCAGTTCAGCGCCACCTGCGCCGGCGTCGCCTGCACCTGCCTGGCGATCGCGATCAGCGCATCGATCAGCGCGAACGCCCGATCCTTCAGGTGATTCGCCACCCACTCGCCGCGCCCCGGCGGCGGCTGGTTCGCGCGCGTGTACTTCCCGCTCAGCACGCCCCCCTTGAGCGGCGACCACGGCGTCACGCCCATGCCCATCTCGATCGCCATCGGGATCAGGTCCCCCTCCACGGTCCGCTCCAGCAGCGAGTACTCGATCTGCAGCGCCACCAGCGGCGACCATCCCTTGAACTCCGCCAGCATCTGCGCCTGGGCGCACTTCCACGCGGGCGTGTCGCTGAATCCCAGGTATCGCACCTTCCCGCTCCGCACCAGGTCGTCGAGCGCCCGCATCGTCTCATCCATCGGCGTCTGCTCGTCCCAGAAGTGCATCCAGTACAGGTCGATGTAGTCCGTCTGCAACCGCCGGAGCGATTCCTCGCACTGCGACATGATCCCCTTCCGCCCCGCACCGCCGCCATTCGGATCGGGATGCTCCCCCTGGAACATGTTCCCCATGAACTTCGTCGCGATCACCAGCCGGTGACGCTTCGCCGGGCTCTTGCCGATGTGGTCGCCGACGATCTTCTCCGAGTGCCCCTTGGTGTAGATGTTCGCCGTGTCGATGAAGTTCCCGCCCCGGTCGATGAACGCATCCATGATCCGCTCGGAGTCTTTCACCTCCGACCCCCAGCCCCAATCCATCCCGAACGTCATCGCCCCCAGGCAAAGCGGCGATACCCGAAGCCCCGAACGGCCCAGCGTGACATAGTGGTTGAGCGGCATGGCCGAGGGTAGCGACGATCCCGCCCCTCGATGCCCTGCCGCCCCTTACCTTGATGCCATCTTCTCCTCCGACCCCCCTTCCATCTTCCCGAAAAACCGGGTAATCTCGGCCCCATGCCCCTCCCGCCCACGCTCATGGCCGACCCCTTCTGGGCCCACCTGGCGAGCAACTGGAAGCCGGTCCCCAAGCGCCCCGGTTACGTCATCGGCCTCGGCATCATGGGCCTGGTCATCCTCTCCATCCCGCTGGTCTACCTCGCCCTCGTCGCCCTCATCGGCTGGGGCGTCTGGCTGCACCTTGCCAACGACGCCGGCATCTTCGAGCATGTCCGCGGCCGCGGGGCCCTCGGCGCCCTCGCGATCTACCTCGCCCCCGCCGTCGCCGGGATCGCGCTCATCGTCATGATGCTCAAGCCGATCTTCGCCCCCGCGGCCCGCAAGGGCGGCTCGGTCGAGCTCAAGCAGTTCGAGGAGCTCAAGCTCCACTCGTTCGTCGAGAACGTCTGCGCCATCGTCGGCGCGCCGGCACCGAAGACCATCTCCATCGACTGCGACATCAACGCCTCCGCGGGCTTCCGGAGCGCCTGGAGCATGCTCCGCCGGAGCGACATGGAGCTCACCATCGGCCTCCCGCTGGTCGCGGGCATGTCCAAGCGACAGTTCGCCGGCGTGCTCGCCCACGAGTTCGGCCACTTCGCCCAGGGCGCGGGCATGCGCGTCACCTACATCGTGCGTCGCATGATCGACTGGATGGCCCGGGCCGCGTTCCAGCGCGACGCCTGGGACGCGTGGCTCGACGACGCCGGCTCGAGCTCCGGCGCATGGGGCGCGCTGATCGTGCTCTTCTGCAAGCTCTGCATCTTCCTCGGCCGCCTGATCATGATGCTGCTCGCCTACGCCGTCCTCGCCCTCTGCTCGTTCATGCTCCGGCAGATGGAGTTCGACGCCGACCGCTACGAGGTGCAGTTCGGCGGCTCGGGATGCTTCGAATCCACATCGCTGCGCATGGGCGAGCTCGCCGCCGCCAGGTCGCGGGCCTTCGGCGAGTGCTCCACATCCTACAAGCGGGCCCGCGAGCTTCCGGACAACCTCCCCGCCCTCATCGGCGCGATCGCCCGCCGCCTCTCTCCGGAGGATCGCGCCGAAGTTGCCGGCGCGCTCGCCAAGGAGAAACTCGGCCTCTTCGCCAGCCACCCATCCACAAAGGCCCGTGTCGCCGCCGCCAAGACGCTCGGCGAGCCCGGCCTCTACACCGACGAGGCCCCCGCCCGCGAGCTCTTCGGCGACTTCGAGACCGCCTGCAAGAAGGCGACCGTCGGCCACTACCAGGGCTTCCTCGGCCCGCACTTCGTCGGCACGAAGCTCCGGCCCTCGAGCGCCATGATCGAAGTGGGCGAGAAGGACGCCGCCCGCGAGGCCACGCTCCCGCGCTACCTCGGCTACGAGCCTCCCACGTGGCGTCCCGTCTTCGTGCCCCTCGCCAGGGTCCCCGACGTCGACGAACCCAAGGCGATTCTTGAGCGCCTCCGCCGCGCCCGCGCCGCCCTGAAAGACAAGGCCGCGGCCGCCCGCATCAAGGTCGAGGAATACCGCAAGGCCGCCGAGGAATCCGCGAAGTGGGAGCAGGCCCGCACCGCCCTCGACGCCGGGCTCGTGATCAACTTCGAGCGGCTGGGTCTCAAGTCCACCTCGCGCATGGGCGTCAGCACCAAGATCGAGCTCCTCGGCACGCAGGCCGCCGACGCCGCGGGCGTCATCGACGAGGCGGGCGAGATCGCCATGGCCCGCCTCGCCGCGGGCCTCTCGCTGCTCGGCGCGCGATCGATCGACAGGCACATCCCCGGCGCGAGCGCGATGCGCTCCCGCGCCGACGCCCTCCTTCGCGCGATGGGTGCGCTCCGCGAAACGCTCCCCATGGCCCGGGCCGTCCGCCAGGCCGTCGCGTGCACCCGCGTCGCCGGCTCGACGGTCAAGAACCAGAAGACCCTCGACGCCGCCAAGAAACTCGTCCGTCCGCAGACCGACGAGATCCGCAACCGCCTCGACGACGCCCGCCGAATCGCCGGCGGGACGCCCGACCCCTACGCCAAGGTCGAACAGGCCGTGGCCTACGCCACCCAGAGCGAGGCCGCGAATCTCGGCGAAACGCTCGTCGGCGCAACGCCCGCCTGGCGCGAGCTCGACGAGATCATCGGCGCCGGCGACCTGTTCGTCGGCCGCTGGTCCGACATGTACCGGCGAGTGCTCGGCGAGCTCGTCGAGATGGGCGACAGGATCGAGAAGTCGTTGAGCGCCCCCAGGCCGGCGGCCGGCGCACCCGTCGGAGCGGAAGCAAGCGCGTAGCCCCGCGGCGCACCCCTCCCGCACCGATACCCTCCTCCCATGAACGACGACTCCCTCGTCGCATTCAAGCGCCTCCTCGCCGCGTACCCCTGCGTCCGCATCGTCACCTACGAGGAGCCCGGCTCCTACGAGATGGCCCTGAGCGCCGCGGCCGATCTCAACCTCACGCCCTGGGTCTGGACGTCCACCCACGGCCTTCGCAACGCCCTCCTCGCCGACTCGCCCGCCGTTCCCGAATCGCTCAACCCCGGCGCGGCCCTGGTGTGGCTGCGCGACAACATCGCCGAGGGCGTCATGCTCATCGCCCTCGACCTGTCCATCCATCTCGACGACCCGCGCACGCTCCGGGCCGCGCTCGAGCTCATCGAGTTCTTCCGCGGCGAGCCCGGCACGGCAAGCGGCGACTCGCGCATCGTCATGATCGACCACCAGGACAAGGTCGCCACCGCGCTCGGCGAGGCCTCCGTCCGCTTCGAGATCTACCCCCCCGACGACGACGAGATCGCCGTCATCATCAGGTCCACCCTCAAGCGCCTCAGCCGGCACAGCCAGATCCAGGCCACCATGCGCGAGGCCGACTTCCGCGCGTACGTGCAGACGCTCCGAGGCCTGTCGCGCCGCCAGGTGCAGGCGCTCATCACCGAGTGCGTCGCCAAGGAGCGATCCTTCACCGCCGCCGACTACCCCAAGATCGTCGAGGCCAAGCGCCGCCTGTTCCAGGATTCCGGCGTGCTCGAGTTCGTCGAGGCCCCGGCCAATCTCGACGACATCGGCGGCCTCAAGAGGCTCAAGGCCTGGCTCGGCGAGCGCGATCTCGCGCTCTCCTCGGCGGCCCAGGACGTCGGCCTCGACGCGCCGCGCGGCGTGCTCCTCCTCGGCGTGCAGGGCGCGGGCAAGAGCCTCGCCGCCCGCGCCATCGCGACCGCGTGGAAGCGCCCGCTCATGCGCCTGGACCCCGGCGCGCTCTACGACCGCTACATCGGCGAGAGCGAGGGCCGCCTGCGCGACGCCCTCCGCCAGGCCGAGGCCATGAGCCCGGTCGTCCTCTGGATCGATGAGATCGAGAAGGGCTTCGCAGGCGCCTCGAGCACCAGCACCGACGGCGGCCTCTCGCGCCGCATGTTCGGTTCGCTCCTCACCTGGATGCAGGACCACCGCAAGCCGGTCTTCCTCGTCGCCACCGCCAACGACATCGAGGCCCTCCCGCCCGAGCTCATCCGCAAGGGCCGCTTCGACGAGGTCTTCTTCGTCGATCTCCCGGGCCCGGATGTCCGCAGGACCATCTTCGAGATCCACCTCAGGCGACGCAAGCAGGACCCGCGCTCGATCGACCTCGCCAGGGTCGTCGCGGCCACCGAGGGCTTCAGCGGCGCGGAGATCGAGCAGGTCGTCGTCAGCGCTCTGCACCGCGCGCTGGCAAGCCGCATCCCCGGCCCGACGCCCGACCGCATCACGCTGACGAGCGACGGCCTCGCCGGCGCGATCGCCGACACGCGTCCGCTCAGCGTCACGATGGCCGAGAAGGTGCAGGAACTCCGCGACTGGGCCCGCGAGCGCTGCGTTCCGGCCGATTGAGGCCGCCGTGGCACGGGCCTTCCGGCCCGTGACGAAGCGGAAGTGCCCACGCCGCGTCAAGCTTGCGCGTTCGTCAAGCCAGAGCGGCGATCGCATCCGCAGTGTGCGCATGCTCACGCCCGAATGTGCAGGGGCCGGGAGGCGCCCCTGACACATCAACTGCATTACCGCGGCCGCATCGGCCGCGGCCCCTTGCGATGAAACAGCTTCCGCTTCGGCGGGTGGTTTCCCGCTCCAGCGTCCGCTCGATGCTGCCCGCCCCCGGCCGCGTGGCCGTGCCCCTTGTGCGCCGCCGGATGCGCGCCGTGGCTTGCGCGGGCCTGTCCCTCCCGCGGACGCCAATCCGGTCCGTGCGCACTCTCCGAGTCGCGCGTCTTATGCGGGTGGGGGGACCGAGCCGAGTGCGGGGCGTGCGAAGCGAGCGCGGGCGAGCGGGCGGGCCTGCTCCCGTTCGAATGCGCCGGGGCGTGCCCGCGCTCCGTGCGGTGCTCCGTGCGGTGCTCGGGCCGCGGCGACGGTCGCCCGCCGCCGAAGCGTCCTCCCCGCCCCGTGGGATGAGCCCGGCGCTCGCGGAAATCATCCCCGCGGCCCGCACGCTCATCGCGCTGGTGGTCGTTCGACGGCAGCACCGGCAGCTTGTCGATCTTCGGGATCGTCTTGCCCGTCAACCGCTCGATCTGCCGCAGGAGGTCAAACTCCGCCTTGTCGCAGAACGCGATCGCGATCCCTGTCGCCCCGGCCCGACCCGTGCGCCCGATGCGGTGCACGTACGCCTCCGGCTCCATCGGCAGGTCGAAGTTGAACACGTGCGTCACGTTGTCGATGTCCAGGCCGCGGGCCGCGACGTCCGTCGCCACCAGCACGCGGGCCTTGCCCGACCGGAACGCATCCAGAGCGCGAATGCGGTAGTTCTGCGCCTTGTTCCCATGGATCGCCACCGCCGGGATCCCTTCCCGGTCCAGCCGCTTGCACACCCGGTCCGCCCCGTGCTTGGTCCGCGTGAACACCAGCGCCCGCTCCACCCCCGGCTCCTCCAGCAGCACCTCCAGCAGCGCCTGCTTGTTGTGGAAAGGCACCATGTACACCGACTGCTCGATCAGCGGCGCGGCCGACGCGACCGGATTCACCGCCACCTTCACCGGGTGCTTCAACAGCGAGTCCGCAAGGTGCATGATCTCCTTCGGCATCGTCGCCGAGAACAGCAGCGTCTGCCGCCCGCCCGGCACCTGTGAGGCGATCCGCCGGATCGGCTGGATGAAGCCCATGTC
>DASZWV010000107.1:0-8771 GCA_035546115.1 Phycisphaerales bacterium | reverse complement strand
AGCCCTTGGCGCCCGCGCTGAAGTACGAGTTGGAGCCGAGGTAGCGGAGCGTGGCCTCGGTGGTGACCTCGCGCCCCTCGGAGCCGAGGTCGCGGAAGAAGCCGTCGACGAACGTCTCGTCGGAGATCTTGCTGGCCTCGGCGAAGACGCTCCAGTGGTTGTCGATGTCCCAGCGGTTCTCGGCCAGGACGATGCCGCGGAACTGCTGGTCCTGCTCCTTCTTGACGCCGTTGGAGAGGACGTCGCGGCCGTTGTCGTTGGTGAGCATGTAGGCGAAGACCTGGCCGGTGAGGTCGGGGCGGCTCCAGTCGGTGCGGGTGCCCATGGCGAAGCCGCGGTCGAAGTAGTAGTCCAGCAGCAGGCGCGAGTTGATGCTCTCGGGGGATCGCGCGCCGAAGAGCGCGAAGGCGTCCCAGGTGGTCTTGAGGGCGGCGCCGGAGCCGGAGGAACTCTCGACGCGGATGTCCTGGAGGGCGACCTTCTCGATCTCGCCCTTGAAGCCGGGGAGCCAGAAGAAGGGGACGCCCATGCCCCGGAGCGTGATGCCCTTGGCGTCGACGTAGGTGATCTTGCGGTTGCCGCCCCCCCCACCCCCCTCTGTGGCGGCGGCGGAGGACTTGGACTGGGTCTCGGTGACGGTGACGCTGGAGGCGCCGATGCTGAAGACGGGCTGGAAGAAGGATGTGGTGCTGAGGCGGGCATCCTCGGCGGAGACCTGGTTGGCGGCCTCCTGGCGGAGCGACTTGGCGCGGATGTAGAACGGGAGGCCGGTCTTGGCGTCGACGGTGGAGAAGACGGCGTCGGCCATGACGGCCTTGTTGAGCTTGAAGTCGTAGTAGATGCGCGGGCCGCGGATGGTGTACTGGCCGTCGGTGGCGACGACGTCGCCCTCGAGGTAGATGCCGCGGATCTCGTCGGCGTTGAAGCGCTGGGTGTCGGTGATCTTGCCGGGGGGGAGGAAGACGAGGGCGCGCTGGGCGGTGATGAGGAGATTGCGGGTCTTGCGCAGATCGGTGTACTGCATCGCGACACCGCCGGTGAGCAGGACGGCGTTGTCGTCGCCGGCGGGGATGAGGCGGATGTAGCTGCTGTCGCCGACCTGCTCGCCGAAGTCGGGCGCGGCGGGGGAGTTCGGGGCGCGCGTGCCGACGGCGAAGGTGACGAGGCCGTTCTTGGCGAACAGCGGCTCGGTGCGCTGCTCGATCGGGCGCTCTTGAGACTCGGATCCGCCCTCGCGCGGACGGGCGAGCGGGGAGTTCGGCTCGTAGGGGCGCGCGAGGCCCGGCGAGATGCGATCGGTACGGCCGCCGCCCTCAACGGGAGGTGGATTGGTTTCGGCGGGCGGCGGGCCGCCAGCGAGTTCGTGGAGGTACGCGGCCATTCGGCGCTCGGCCTCGCCGAGGAAGCCCGATTGCGCGGGGTCTTCGGGGCGGCAGCGCGTGATCGAGTCTGCCGAGAGATTAAAGAGACCGTCGAGCTGGGCCGTGACGAGCAAGCGATCGGCGGCCTGGGCGTAGCCCGCCTCAGCGCCGGGATCGGCGACGCGGTCGAAGTAGACGGCGATCTGGCGCAACTGGCGGTCGCCGTTGTCGGCGGCCTCGCCGGTGCGGACGGCGCCGACGATCTGCGACCAAACGACAGCCTGGGCGCTGGTGAACCGGTAGCCGTCGAGTTCGACGGTCACATCCCCTTGCAGGAGGAGGCGTTGCGTACCGACAGGGTTGCCGTCGAGGCCGACCACGACCGCCCCCCCACCACCGTTGCTTGCTCCTTCATTCCAGACCCAGGCCCGGCTGGCGCGGATGGTGACATCGCCGGATCGGAGGGTGACGGGCAACTGCACGCCGCCGAAATCGCGGCCGGATGCTCCCAGGCCCGGCTGGGTTTGGCCGTAGTACCGCTCCTGGGCCGCGAGCGGGGCGCACATGCCGGCCGCCGCGACGATCGCGGCCGCGAAACTCACCATCGGAAAGAACGATCTGGGCATGCGGGGTCGGATGGTACGGAGTTCCGGAGCAAGCCACAACTCGGCAAGGGGTCCGGCGAGGGGTGACCACAATATGGGGGCAGGTCTCTCCTCGCTCGGGGCGACCGGTGGGGGGTCGTCGACAATCCACCATCGACCCGACGGGGGTGCGGAACCGGAGTTTCTCCTCCTGTTCGGTGCTGTACGCCACTGGTACACTCGACTAGCGCCATGAGCACGACAACCGACATCACCCCCCTGCCTCTGAGTATGGATGAGACCGGTCCGCACGCCGGAGTGGTCGTGCTGCGACTGGAGCAGCCGGGGTCGCCGGTGGTGGTGCTGGATGAGGCGCTGATTCGAAGGCTGGAGGGAACGCTCCAGGCGCTGCCGCGGGCGATGACGGGATTGGTGCTGGCGTCTGCGTCGTCGAAGGTGTTCGTGGCGGGTGCGGATCTGAAGACGATCCAGGCGAACGCGGCGGATCGGGATTCGGATCGCAAGCTGGATGCGTATCTCGCGTATGGGCAGCGGGTGTTCGGGATGCTCGCGGAACTGCAGGTGCCGACGTGCGCGGCCATCAGCGGCGCGGCGCTCGGGGGCGGGCTCGAACTGGCGATGCACTGCGACGGGCTGATCGGCGCGCCGAACGCTTCCGGGAAGCCGTACCCGATCGGACTGCCGGAGGCGGGGCTGAGCATCTGCCCGGGGTGGGGCGGCACGAACCTGCTCCCGGCGCGGATCGACTCGCTGGATGGGATCCGGCGGACGGCCGTGGGCAAGCCCATGATGTACGACGAGGCGGTGGCGGCGAAGATGTTCGATGCGGTTGCGCCGGGCGAGGCGGAGTTGCTCGCAACGGCCAAGGCGTGGGCGGTGGCGGCCCGGGGGCGCATGGGGCAGCCGGGCGGGATTCCGAGGCGCGATGGGGCGCCGTCGCGGTGGATCGGGCGGCCGGGGATGAGGGCGGGCGTGCTGGCGGCGCTGGCCCGCATCGGGGAGGAAAAGCTGGAGACCGAGTCGGCGCGGGCGGTGCTGGATGCGGTTCGCGCCGGGCTGGATCGAGGATGGCAGGCGGCGCTGGACCTGGAGCGGCGCGAGCTGACGCGGCTGAGGAACACACCGGCCGGGCGGGCGGCGATCCAGGCGTTTTTCGACAAAGGGAAGAAGTAATGTCAGACCTGAAGAATCTCAAGGGCATCAAGGCCGAGGACCGCAAGCTGCTCGAGGAGGCCGAGGAATGGCTCGGCGCCGAGCCCGCCAAGATGGGAGCGGTGAAGAACCTCTTCTGGGGCAACATCAAGGAGGAGTTCTACTTCCCCTATCCGCGCCAGGATGCGCGGGAGCAGGCCGAGTGCGATCAGTTGCTCGCGCGGCTCGATGAGTATTTGAAGAACGAGCACCCGGCGATCCAGATCGACCAGGATCAGGAGATCCCGCGGTGGGTGATCGACAAGCTGTTCTCGCTGGGCGTGCTGGGGATGACGATCCCGAAAGAGCACGGCGGGCTGGGGATGGGCATCACGAGCTACAACCGCGTGCTGGAGCGGATCGGGTTCTCGTGCGGCTCGACGGCGGTGATGGTGTCGGCGCACCAGTCGATCGGGTGCAAGGCCGTGCTGCTCTTCGGGAGCGACGAGCAGAAGAAGAAGTGGCTCCCTCGACTCTCCAAGGACTGGCTGAGCGCGTTCTGCCTCTCGGAGCCGAACGTCGGATGCGATGCGGGTGGGCAGGAGACGTACTTCGAGCGGGACGGGGACGACTACATCGTCTACGGCGAGAAGAAGTGGGCGACCTCGGGCGCGATCTCCGGCCTGTTCACGGTGATGGCCCGCGAGAAGACGCCCGACGGCAAGGGCAAAATCAGCGCGCTGGTGATGCACCCGTGGATGGAGGGCGTGGACATCTACCAGAAGAACCGCTCCAAGTGCGGGATCCGCGGCACGTGGCAGGCCCGCATCCGCTTCCACGGCGTGCGGGTGCCCAGGGCCCACCTGCTCGGCAAGGAGGGTCGCGGTCTGCAGATGGCGCTGTCGTGCCTGAACTACGGGCGGTGCACGCTCTCGGCGGGCATGCTCGGCGGGGCGCGCAAGGTGCGCGACCAGGCGACCAAGTGGGGCATGACGCGCTACCAGTTCGGCAAGCCGCTGGCGGACAAGGAGCTCGTGCGGCAGCGCATCGCGCGCATGGCGGCGTACGACTACGCGATCGACGCGGTGCTGTACATGACCACGGGGATGCTCGACCGGCACGACGAGGACGTGATGGTCGAGACGGCGGTGTGCAAGTCGTTCTGCTCGGAGTACGGGTGGCGCGTCGTGAACGACGGCATGCAGATCATGGGCGGCGAGTCGTACATGACCGAGAACGAGGTGGAGCGTGTGTTCCGCGACTCGCGGATCAACCTGATCGTCGAGGGGGCCAACGACCTGATGTGGTCGTTCATCTTCGGCTACGGCGGCAAGCAGCTCGCCGAGATGATGCTCGGGATCAAGAACGCGCTGCTGAAGGACCCGGACGAGTCGCTCGGCGCGTACATCGGCAAGGCGCTGCGGAACTCGCTGCGGCCGGAGATCATGAGCCGGGCGATCCCGCTCGGGCTGGAGGTGTACTTCGGCGTGCGCCGGCCGCTCCCGGTGATCGAGCACATCCATCCGGAGCTGCGCCCGGTCGCCGATCGCCTGTCTCGCATGGTGCGCGAGCACACGTACCTGTTCAAGATCATGAGCAAGAAGTACGACGTGGCGATGCTGGAGCGTCAGGCGGTGCAGGCGCGGCTCGGTAACTCGGCGATCCTGCTGCACGCGTGGGCGTGCACGCTGGCGAAGCTGGATGCGGATCTGCGGCTCAATGGCACGGACAATGGCAAGCACGCCGGCGATGCGGAGTTCGCCCGCGACAAGGCCGCGGCCCTGCACTTCTTCGATCTTGCGGAAGTGGAGATCCGCGAGTACTTCCGCAACCTCGTCCAGCACGCCGACGACACGATGCTGCTGGCGGCGGATGCGGAGATGCGGCACTGCGCCACGCTCGGGCCCGAGGAGTTCGTCATCCCGGAGAAGACGCCGACCGATCTGCGCGGCAAGGGCAAGCAGCCCAATCAGGCGGGGATCAAGCAGTTCCCGGGCGACAAGGCGAGCCAGTTTGCACAGGCGCCAGCGGAGGTTGCGCGGCCGTAGGCGCGGTGCGATCGACGGTTTTTCGTGCGATCTGAGAGCAGCCCGAGCGAACGCGCTCGGGCTTTTTTTTGCCTGTATTGTGTGACAGAGAGCGGCGGGGCCCGAGATGCGGGGGGTGCACGCACTTGCTCGATCGCAATCACTTCCGAGGCGCTCGCATTGATTGGGTTCGATGGAACCGCGGGTTTGCGGGAATGGGCGTTGGTGCCGGACGGCGTTGTGGTATTCTGGATTGGCGGCACCCACGCGTGCCCACCGGACCTGACCTGGGGAGGGGATCTCCGACACGATCAGGAGAACCACATGAAGACTCGCACCTTGCTCGTCGCCGTATTGGCGCTGACGGTCGTGGCCGCGCATCCCCGGGCTCTTCGGGCCGCGCCCCCTTGCGATCCGACGCCGGTGAACCTGACCGACGCGGAGAAGGCGAAGATCCGCGAGCTGCTCAAGCTCATGTGGAAGATGTCCTCGGACACGACCGAGCACCGGACCGAGACGCTCAACGCGTGCCTGAACCCGGCGACGCAGACGGGCACGAAGGCGAAGTACGAGAAGTCACACTCGAAGGACTTCGGTGATTCGGATGCGCGGATCGCGGACGCCGTGCGCCACTATCTGCAGATGATGCGCTCGAACACGCTGCAGAAGAATCCGTGCTCGGGGGGCGGCGGGGCGACGACGATGCAGCCGGGGCTCGAGAACGACAAGGTGGAGATCAGCGGGAAGCTGCTGGCGACGTGGTGCGACCCGGCGGCGAGCGCGAAGGCCCGGGCATCGGCGAAGTTCTGGATCATGGCGACGCTGGCCAACGAGATGACGCACGTGTACCAGAAGGACGAGCCGGCGTGGGGCACGCCCGACTGGGATCCGGCGCGCTGCGACGAGGAGCGGGACTCGGACCTGATGTCCGCCAAGTTCCTGATGCGGCTCAAGGGCTTGCTGACCGACTCGATGGGGAACCCTCGCACGCTGGCGCAGATCAGCGCCCAGGGCCGGGCGGGCGAGTGCCTGGTGATGTGCCTGACGAACATCGGCGTGGACACGCCGGCGGAGCTTGCCGATGTGGTCGCGGACGTGATGTCCCGCCTGGACTTCTACAACGACCGGGAGATGAATCTGTTCCAGAACGCGATCGACAACGGGATCTCCTGGTACGACCTGTACTACAACCACAAGTACAAGAGCCCGGCGCGGCTGCGGGTGGACGACACCATGTTCACCACTATGCGGAAGCTGAAGGTGACCTGGGGCGGCGTAGGGCCGATCGATCTCGTGGTTCCCGAGGATGGCAAGACGATCGTGAGCTACACCGTGAAGGTGGACGCGATGGGACGGGTGATCGTGGTGGTGGTGACGCGCGGCGCCGACGGCTCGTTCTGCGTGTGGACGTTCACGGACACGGACGGCGACGGCGTTCCGGAGAACAACCCCGTCGGGACGGCCTTCCCGCCCGTCTTCACCGGCGATCCGATCCCCGGGTTCCACGACCTGTGGATCCTGGATGCGCATTTGAACACGATCGGGTTCAACGACAGCGTGCTCCTGCATGACCGGCGGACTGGGTCGCTCTCGGCGGTGGAGCTCAGCGACTCGGGTGTCGCCACGGGCGCGTTCCGCATGCTGGTGCGCTCGCCGCTGATCGCCCGGCCCACGCCGAGCAACCCGACCGCGGGCCCGTTCTTCACGCTCCTGAACATCGACGAGAGCTCGACGCCGGGGACCATCCGCTTCCTGTTCACCTCCGAGCAGCAGTACAACATCGGGCCGCAGAGCGCTGCACTGCTGGGCATCCACGACATCGTGACCGGCACCTGGACGCTCCAGAACACCACGCGCGCGGTGGCGCTCTCGCCGCGCAACCCGCTCGGACCGGACTACATCCCGATCCGGCTTGAGGGGCTGAGCCTGATGAGCAACCCGGGCGACACGGTGCAGGTGACTTCGGTGGGATACGGAACGCCCCAGATCGTCACGCTGAGCACGATCGGCACGAACGGGATCACGTTCGCGGGCTCCCCGCCGACCCAGGCCGGGCCGGACATCTTCCGCATCACATCGCTGGCGGGCAACGGCGTGGTGGAGCACGCGCAGGCACGCTCGGGTGTCGTGGTGGATGTGTTCGATCACGATATCGTGGGCGGGCCCGCCCCGGACACGCTCGTCCTGTCGGCGTTCCCGGGCCGTCTGGCGGTGTTCAGCGGCGATCCGCTCCCGGCCGCCTACCAGTTGTACACGGAGATCGCCACGCAGGACGCCGAGCCCGGGTTGCTGGACGCCGACTCGCCGACTTCGCCGCTCATGCTCGCCGAGGCCGACGGCGATATCCCGCTCATCTCGATCCCGGGTTCGCCCCTGCTGGTCCAGAAGCTGGCGGACTTGGATGGGGACGGACTGGCGGACGACGCCGCGGTGATCGCGCGGACGCCCTCAACCCCGGGCTTCGTCGTGTACATGGTGATCGACGCGACGTCGCCGGCGCCGATCTGGTTCAACACGGGACCGCTGCCCATCGAGCCCGCGGGGTTCGCGTACCTGGACATCAACCATGACTCCAGGACCGACCTGCGTGTGGAGGATGCGGCGGGAGGCCCTTCGTACTGCCTGGTGAGCAACGGCCTGGGCGGGTTCATGCCGGTGCCGTGTCCGGCGGCGTGCATCGCGGACTTCGATCACTCGGGAGTGCTGTCGGTGATGGACATTTTCGCGTTCCTGAACGCCTGGTTTGCGGGCGACCCGGCCGCGGACATCGACGGCGGCGGCCTTGCGGTGAGCGACATCTTCTCGTTCCTCAACATCTGGTTCATGGGCTGCTGATGAAGCGGCCCCGTGCGGTGCGACGGTTGGCCAGACCTCCAGTGAGCGCGGGTTGCCGTTCGGTGAGGAGTTTCGGCGAGTGCGGTCGCGGGAACACCTGGGCGGATGTGCCCGCGGAGTTGTGGTAGGTTCCCGGGGATGCGGTCGGACGTCGGCCCGTAGGGGTTGAACGCCCATCGAAATAGGATCGGCCCGGAGCCCATGGCGCCATGGCCATGGGTCCGGGCCGAGATCCCGTGCGGTGCAACCGGCGACGCGTCGAGGCGTCACTCGCACCCCTGGAACCAAGCGTTCAGGAAGTCGAAGATGTCCTGGACCTCGACCGTCTCGGACCCGTTGAAGTCGGCCCGGACGTCGCCGGCGAACCAGCCGTTGAGATACGCGAAGATGTCGGCAACCGCGACGACGCCGTCGGCGTCGTAGTCGGCGGGGCAGGTGGTCGCGATGCGGAACTTGACCGGGTCTGAGTCGGCGAAGACTCCGTTGGCATCCCAGGCGATGAGTGTGAGGTCGTAGACGCCGCGCCCGCCGATGGCGAATCCCTGGTTGTGCTGGTGCGAGCCGACACCGACGTGGAAGGAGCGGTCGATGCGGGCGGGCGCACCCTGGATGGCCGAGGGTGCGAACGTCGAATCGACGGATGAGAACTGGCCCCAGACGATGGTCGCGGCGGGATCGCCGACGGTCCCCGCGACCGGGACGAAGGAGACGATCTCATAGTAGATGTCGCCGCCGGTGAGGTTGGTTGCGTAGAAGTCGCTGGTGAGCAGCAACTCATCGGCGGAGAACCAGCCGTTGTATTCACCGGATTG
>DASZWV010000106.1:0-11253 GCA_035546115.1 Phycisphaerales bacterium | reverse complement strand
CTTCGAAGGGCGTTAGCGGCGTTGGCAGGGGTGGCGGGGGTGGTTCCCATAGGACCTATGGGCCGCATAGGACCTATCGAGAGTCACTCTGATGGCGCAGGAACCCAATCGACTCCTCCGACTCTTCGTTCCCCTCATCGTCGTCCTGCTCATGGGCGGCGGTATCTTCTTCGCCGTCTACACCAACACCAACAGGACGAGCACCACTCCTCCCGCCCCCGCGCAAACCCCGGCGGCCACAAACACGCCCGCGGCAACCCCGCCCGCGACCGCCGCCGCGCCACCGACACCCTCCACACCCCCCACACCTCCCCCGCCCGCGCCCACCGCCCAGCCCTCGACCCAGCCCGCCACTCAGGCCCAGACCACGCCCACCACTTCGCCCGCACTCATCACCGGCGCCCTCCACGCCCGCGCATTCCCCTTCACCGCGGCCTACGACCCCATCGGCTCGCTCACCCCAAAGGTCAAGGGCGGCACCTACGAGATGGAGGTCCGCTTCACCCCCGTCGGCGCGGGCATCGATCAGCTCGCCCTCGCCAACGTCTACGAAGACCCGCAGCAGACCTCGCCCGAGATCGTCCAGTCCTTCCGCCCCGTCCGCGGCTCGACCGACCCCCGCGCCGGCCTCGCCGCGATGGCCGCCAACCGCGTCGAGATCAACGGCGCATGGGTTGCCCTCTGCGACACCGGCGACGCCAAGACCACCTTCTGGAAGCAAATCGAGGGCAAGCCCGGCCACTTCGAGGCCGTCATCGAGAACGCCGAAGGCAACGTCGTCGCCCGGATCACCCGCGCCTTCGACCTCCAGCCCGGCGCGTATGAGATCCAGGTCCACCAGTCCGTCGAGAATCTCTCCGGCGCTCCCATGACCATCCGCTGGGAGCAGTTCGGCCCCGTCAGCCCGCCCGTCGGCACCATGCGCTACGGGGGCGACGTCCGCCGCATCCGGTTCGGTTTCATCCTGCCCCAACCGAAGGATCCGCGCCGGATCATCACCGCCGACGACCGCGCGGCGTCCATGATCCAGTACAGCAAGGCCATCGGCGCCAAGGACAAGAGCGGCCAGTGGCAGGCCGAGACCCTCTGGCCCAACGACGACTCCAAGAAGAACGACCTCTCCCTCGCCTGGGCCGGCATCTCCAATCGGTACTTCTCCGTCGCGATCTATCCGCTCATCCCGGTGAGCCCCACAGCCCCGGCGGGCGAGGGCGATGCCCGCATCTTCACCCTCGCCAACAAGGTCGATCGCTACGCCGTGGACACGGCCGACCCGAACTACCTGAAGCTCAAACTCGTCGCCGACATCGCCCTCGTCACAACCTCCACGCCGATCACCGCGCCCGCCGGCCAGAGCGCCGACGTCTCCATGGGCGTCTACGCCGGCCCCACCTCCACCGACATCATCACCGCGGCGGCCCCGATGGGCGTCGCCCAGGGCCTCCAGACGATCGTCATCTACACCCTCGGGGGCACCTGCGCGTTCTGCACCTTCCAGGTGCTCACCGGCCCGCTGCACTCGCTGCTCCAGGCGCTCCACGACTTCATCACCCACGACTGGGCACTCGCCATCATCCTGCTGGTCGTCTGCGTGCGCACCATCCTCCACCCCATCACGCGCTGGACCCAGCGCCGCATGTTCAACTTCTCCAAGGAGATGGCCAAGATCGCCCCCAAGATGAAGGCGATCCAGGAGAAGTACAAGAACGACCCCGCGAAGCTCCGCGAAGAGCAGACCCGCATGATGGGCGAGCACGGCGCGGTCTACGCCTCCGGCGCCCTCGGCTGCCTCCCCGCCTTCCTCCAGTCCCCCGTCTGGATCGCGCTCTCCTCCATGATCGCCTTCTCCTACGAGCTGCACAACCAGCACGCCTTCTTCGGCATCTTCCAGAAGATCTCTCCCTCCTGGTCGTTCCTGGCCGACCTCGGCTCGCCGGATCGTTTCATCCCGTTCGGCCACGCGTTCTCGGTGCCGCTCCTGGGCGAGGTGGACGGCCTGAATATCCTGCCCGTCCTCCTCGGCGTCGTCTTCTTCATCCAGCAGAAGTACCTCACGCCGCCCCCCACCGCGCCGCTCACCCCCGAGCAGGAGCAGCAGCAGAAGATCATGAAGGTCATGACCGTCGTCATGTTCCCCCTCATGATGTACAACACCCCCGCCGGCCTCACCCTCTACTTCGCCACCAACTCCACCCTCGCCATCCTCGAGATCAAGCTCATCCGCCGCAAGGCCGAGGAAGACTGGAAGGAGCGCGAGGCCGTCAAGGCCGCCAAGCTCGCCGCCGGCATCAAGGAAACCAACATCTGGAACCGCAAGGGCGCCAAGCTCGACAAGCCCGAGGGCTTCCTCGCCCGCCTCCGCCGAATGGCCGAGGAAGCCCAGAAGAACCGCGAACAGCAGCAGAAGCGCAACCAAAGAGGCAAGCGGTAGCCAGGACGCCCAGTGCCGAGCGCCCAACGCCCAACGCCCAAGTCCAGACCGCGGCGCGCAACCGACGCCTCCCTCGCCGCTCGCGTTTCCGAGTGGTTCACCCGCACCGCCCGCCCCCTTCCCTGGCGCACCACCCCGCGCGACCCCTACCACTCCCTCGTCGCCGAGACCATGCTCCAGCAGACCCAGGTCTCGCGCGTCATCGACAAGTACACCGCCCTCATCGATCGCTTCCCCACCGTCCACGCCCTCGCCGCCGCCGATGAGCACGACGTCCTCGCCATGTGGACCGGCCTGGGCTACTACCGCCGCGCCAGAAATCTACACGCGGCCGCCCGCACGATCGTCTCCGCCTTCAATGGCCGTATCCCCGACGACGTCGAATCGCTCCGCACCCTCCCCGGCGTCGGCCGATACACCGCCGGCGCGATCGCCTCGATCGCCCACGGCATGCCCGCACCGATCGTGGACGGCAACGTCGCCCGCGTGCTCCTCCGCATCCACGGCCGCGACGCCGCGCCCTCCGACAAGCCCACGCAGGCCTGGCTCTGGGAGCGCGCCGAAGCCCTCGTGAACGCGGCCGCCGACCCGGCTCGATTCAACGAAGGCCTCATGGAACTCGGCGCGCTGATCTGCACCCCCGCGCCATCGGCCCCCGACTGCGGCGCCTGCCCGCTCCGGCGCGACTGCGTCGCCCGCGCAACCAGCCGCCAGCTCGAAATCCCCCGCACCACCAGGCGATCCGGCCGCACCACCGTCTACTGCGCGGTCGCGGTCATCCAGCGGCCCGACGGCGCCCTGCTCATCGAGCAACGCCCCGGCACGGGCATGTGGGCCCGCATGTGGCAGGCCCCGACGCTGGAGCGCACCGACCGCGCACCCACCAGGGCCGAACTCGCCCGCGCCGTCCACGCGCCCGCCGCCGGGCTCACCCTGCGCGCCCGGTTCGAGTTTCTCGCCACCCACCGCCGAATGCTCTTCGACGTCTACCACGCGACATCGCGCACGCACGCAGCCCCCGCCCGCGGCGAGTTCCGCCCGCGCAGCGCCCTCGCACGCCTTCCGATGAGCAGCCCGCAGCGCCGCGCGTTGGACCCGCGCACGCCCGGCCCGGCTACATGTTCGCCTCGGTCGCCCGGATGACCTCTTCCACGCTCGTCAGACCCTGCGACACCTTGACCATGCCGTCCGAACGCAGCGTCACCATCCCGCGCTCCATGCACGTCCGGCGGAACTCCGACACGTTCGGGTTCCGCGCGATGATGTCGCGCAGCGAGTCGTCCACGATCAGCAGCTCGTAGATGCCCACGCGCCCCGAGTACCCGCGCTTGCGGCACTTGTCGCATCCGCGCGGCAGCCACATGCGGTCCGGGTTGAGGCCCTGCAGCGACAGGTACTCCTTGTACTCCTCCGTCGGCTCTCCCTGGTGCCGGCAGTGCGGGCACAGCCGCCGCACCAGCCGCTGGGCCAGCACCGCGCGCACCGCGGCGCCCACCAGGAACGGCTCCAGGCCGATGTTCACAAGCCGCGTCAGCGAGCTCGGCGCATCGTTGGTGTGCAGAGTCGACATCACCAGGTGCCCCGTGAGCGCCGCCTGCACCGCCGTGCTCGCCGTCTCCATGTCGCGGATCTCGCCCAGCATGATCACGTCCGGGTCCTGACGCAGGAGCGCCTTGAGCGCCTTGGCGAACGTCATCCCGATCTTCTCGTGCACCTGCGTCTGCGTGATCCCGTCGAGGTGGTACTCCACCGGGTCCTCGACGGTCGACACGTTCATCGTCTGCTTGTCCATCTGCCGCAGCGACGCGTAGAGCGTCGTCGTCTTGCCCGAGCCGGTGGGACCCGTCACCAGCACGATCCCGTGCGGCTCGTCGATCGCCTTCTTCCACAGCGTC
The DNA here is from genome assembly GCA_035546115.1 of Phycisphaerales bacterium. GTDB lineage: Bacteria > Planctomycetota > Phycisphaerae > Phycisphaerales > UBA1924 > UBA4658. The sequence continues at coordinate 6,927 of DASZWV010000106.1, read as the reverse complement.
AGCGTGTCCTGCTCGAACCCGAGCTGGTCCAGCTCCACGCTGATCGACTTGGTGTCCAGAATACGCATGACCGACTTCTCGCCCGACGAGTTCGGGAGCGTGGAGAGTCGCAGGTCCAGCTTCCGCCCGTGGACCGTGCACCGGATGCGCCCGTCCTGGGGCAGTCGCCGCTCCGAGATGTCCAGGTTCGCCATGATCTTCAGGCGGCTGGTGATCGCGCTCGCCATCGAGCCCGGCGGCGTCATCATCTCGAACAGCACGCCGTCGATGCGGAACCGCACCTTCAGCTTCTTCTCCCCCGGCTCGATGTGGATGTCCGACGCCCCCTCCTTCACCGCCGACTGGATGATGTAGTTCACGTAGCGGATGACCGGGCTCTCGGCCGCCTCCCGCTCCAGGTCCACTTCCTGAGTCTGCTGGACCTTCTCCACCTGCACGTCGTCCTCGGCCACCTCCGAGAGGATCGACGACACGTCCACATCCTGGTTCTGCGCCTGCGTGTGCTGGCCCACGATGTCCAGCGCCAGCTTGATGTCGCTCGGCGGCACCACCACCAGCCTCACGTTCGACACCCCCAGCCGCCGCCGAACCTCGTCCAGCAGGAACACGTCGTCCGGGCTCGCCGCGCCGATGATCACCCGCCCCTTGTCGCCCGCGCCGCCGCTCGAGATCCGCAGCGGCAGCACGCTGTGCGCCAGGCAGAACTCCGGCGTCAGACGCTGCAGGAGCTTCCCGTCGAATCCCCCGTCCAGCCCCTTCTCAACATCCACCCGCTCGAACGGCACGTCCGACATGCCCGCGATCGCCCGGTACACCTTGATCTCGTCCGCCCCCTGCTCGATCAGGATGTCCGCCAGCCGCCGCCCCGGGCTCGACTTGAGAACCTGGTGCGCCGCCGCCAGCTGCTGCGCGTTCACCGCCTCCACCGCGATCAGAAACTCGCCCAGCTCCTTGCCGCCCGCAAGCCCCAGCGCGTTCGGGTCCGCGTCCGGCGTGTACACGCTCGAGAGCGCATCGCCCACCGCCGGGCGCGGCGCCGCCGTCGGCTTCACCGGCACCGCCGGATCGTTCTCCACCGTGATCGACTTGTTGTACGACCGCTGCCCGCTCGGCACCGCCGGCAAGGGCACGAACGCCTGCTCCGCCTTGTCGATCGTGTGCTTGCCCGGTTGCTCGGGCTCCGGCGCCCCACGCTTCCGCCGCGCAAGCGCCTTCGCCTCTTCCGGTGTCCGCGGCACGCCGAGGTCCGCAAGGATGTCGTCGATGTCGAACTTTCCCATTGCGTTTGGCCCTCGCCGTCCCGCGCCGCCGCGGTCTCACTTCTTCTTCGGGTGAATCGAGTTCAGGTCCTCGTCGTCCATGTGCAGCTCGTACGCCTCTCCGTCGCACTCGAGCTCCACGCTGCGCCCTTTGATCGCCTTCACCGTGAAGATCTCGCCCACCGTGTCCCCGATCCGCACCGCATCGCCCGAGATCCGCGCCACCGGGCTCGACCCGTCCAGGATCCCGTTCACCTTCAGCTGCGAGAGCACCTGGTGGATGTGCTGCTGCCGCTTCTCGGCCTCCTGCCGGGCCCGCTCGCTCGCGGCCCGGCTCGCCGCGTTCGGATCGCCCGTGCTCGGCGTGCCCGCCGCCGGCGGCGGACCGACCACGTCCGAGAGCAGGAACGGGTTTTTCTGGACCTCGCTCACCGGAACCTGGCCCGCCGCCTGGTCCAGCGCAAGGTCCTTCAGGATCTGCTTGTGGTCCTGCGCGTGCGCGTTCGGCCTGCTGATGTCGTACTCGGGCACCTTGGTCACGCCCAGCGTCGTCAGCGGTCCGATGCCCAGCAGCCGCATGCCGTAGATCATGCCGCCGCCCACGGCCAGCAGGATCCCCAGCGCGATCGCCTGCGTCGACACCTTCCGCTTGCGCGGCGCCGCCATCGCCGCCTCGGCATTCTCCACCCCGGGCGCCATCGCCTCAAGGCGGAACACGCCGCCGCCGCCCGTCGTCGCGGCCTGCTCGAGCGCATTGTTCTCAAGGGACTTGAAGTTCGGGGACGGTGGTTCGGTGGAGTGGTTCATCATTTGGTATCGCTCCCTTCACCCTCGTAATACACGCTGAGGATGAGCTTTGACTTCATCTCCCCGTCCACCTTGTCCGACCGCGTCAGGGTCAGGTCGGTCAGCCGCATGACGCGCGGCAACTGCTCGATGTCCAGAAGAAACTTGTAGAAACCGTCGAAATCGCCCGTGATCTCGATGTCCAGCGGCTGCTCCATCGCCAGGCCCGCCGGCGTCGTCTTGTCGTTCTTCTTGAAGGTCGGAACCTTCAGCCCGTTCTTGGCCGCGATCCCCGACACCTGCCTCAGCACGTTGTCCATCTCCTTCGACGACGGCAGCTTCGCCTGAAGCTGCTCGATCGACTCGCGGATCTGGTCGTTGGCGTGCTGCAGGTCCTCCGTCTGGCTCGTCGCCTCCCGGAGCTTCGAGAGCAGCGCCTGCTTGTGCTCGATCTCCTGGGAGCCCTGCTCGATCTTCGCGTTGACCGGCCGGAACACCACGAAGTACGAGCTGACCGGCAGCGCCAGCAGCACGGCGGAGAACAGGAACTGTCTTGCGGTGGTTGACATGGCTGATTTACTCCTGCTTCTCGGGGGCGCCCGAGATCGGCGTGCCCGGCTCTTCCTCACGCGGGAGGGTCGGATCCAGCGGGTTGAACGGCTTCGCCGGCCTGCCAAGCACCGCCGACGGCACATCGGGCAGGCGCGGCTTGTGCATCGGCTCGATGTTCCGCGCATCCGCCGTCGCCCGGATGTTCGCCTCGATGCGGAACTTCCGCATCGACACCTCGTTCACAACCGTGTCCGAGGAATAGATCATGTCCACCCGCTCCAGCAGCGGGCAGCTCGTCAGCGACTGGTAGTAGTCCGCCACGTCCTCGTCCGTCGCCGAGAGCCCCACCAGCTCCAGGTGGAAATCGAACTTCGGCGGCGCGGGCTTCGCGTCCGGCGCCTTCACGATCCCCCCGTTGGTCTGCGACGCCTTGATCTGCGCCAGCGTCTGCGGCCCCGCGATCGAGCTCTTCACGATCTTCGGCGCCTCCACGATCCGCTTGGACGTCAGCGCCAGCTCCGTCAGCGTCAGCTGCTTGGGCATCCGGTTGATCAGCTCCGCCAGCAGGATCGAGCGCGGCACACGCTCCACCAGCGCAAGCGTCACGTCCGCCTTCTCCTTCAGCTCGTCGCGCTGCGCCTCGAGGACCTTCAGCTGCTCGATCTTCTTCGCCTCCGTCGCGAACGCCCGGTTCACCGTCTCCTGGTCCTCCTTCACCTTCATCCACCGGTGGTACGTCACGAAGAACGCACCCACGATCCCGAAGGCGACCACCAGGAACAGGAACAGGCTGATGGCGATGGCGCGACGCTCCGCCTTCTTCTGGAGATAGTCCTCCGGCAAGAAGGAGTTCACGGCGCTCGGTCGGCGGTCGGCGGGGGCACTCATAGTGGGCTCTCCGAAGGCTGGCTCAGCTCACAGATCTGTCGGACACATGCACAACCCGAACGGGATCGTCCATCCGGGCTGGGGGGTTGTGAAGTCAACGCCGCGAACCGGCTCCGAGCCGCTCCGCGCCATCCGCGCAAGTGGATCGGCCACCTGCGCCGGCAATCGAATCTTTCTGGCGATGTGCTGGCACAGGCCCCGATGCCGGGCCTCGCCCCCGAAGAAGATCGCCCGGTCCACACGCCTCACCGGCGGGCCCGGGAACATCGCCTCGTAGTACCTCAGGCACATCGCGATCTCGTCGGTCAGGTTGTCCAGCGCGTCCCCAAGGTCGAACTCCGCGGGCGCAACGTCCGCCGCCGCCTGGTCCCCCACCTGCGGCGTCAGGCCGGGCGCGATCCGCCCCTGCCGCCGATCCGCCGCCGTCAGCGTCGCCGGGTCCGACTTGGCCAGCACCGCCGGCGAGCCGTCCGCGTTCATCGCCGCCAGCCCCGCCTGTCCCGGCGCCATCGTGCACGACGCCGGCCGCGCCGCCGGCGCCACCAGCACCGCCGTCGCGTGCCGCCGCGCCCGCGCCTCGACCGTGCTCACGTCCAGCGCTCGCGCCACCGACGCGTCCAGGTCCCGCCCGCCCAGCTGGATCGTCTTCGCGAAGATCAGCGTCGATCCGTGCGCGATCCACACCTTCGTCGTCCCCGCCGCGAGGTCCAGGTACAGCGTCGACACATGCGCATCCCCCGCTCGCCGGTTGATGTGCTCGAACGCCTTCACCGTCGCCACCGCCTCGGGGTGGATCCCGACGCACTCCAGGTTCGCCGCGCGGAGCGCGCCCATGATCCGCTGCACGAAGTCCCGCGCCGCGGCCATGCAGATCACTTCCTGCTTCACGCCCCCCGCCGCGCCCGCATCCCCCGCCGTCGCCGAGCCGGGCGCGTTCGCCCCCTCCACCGCGAAGTGCCGCAGGATCAGCGCATCCCGGTCGCAGTTCAGCGCCGCCGGCACCCCGACCTGCACCAGCTCCGCCAGCGGAAGGTTGTCGCTCCGCGGGAACTGCATGTGCTTGATGAACGTCTGCCCCGCGGGAATCGCGCACACCGCACGCTTGCCCTTGAACCCCGCACCCTTGAGCACCCGCGCCAACGCCTGGAACTGGAACTGGTACCGCTTCGCATGGTCCGCCAGGAGCGCCTCCGGCGTGTCCAGCGACGCCGCGGCCACCAGCGACGGCGGATCCCCCGGCGCAAGCTGCAGCAGCTTCAGCGCTCCCACCCCGAAATCGATGGCGATCGGCAGCACGCCGCCCTGGAGCGTGTTCATTGCCGCGTTTCGTACTTTTCCCAGGGACAGGAACGACATTCTGCGCGTCTCACAAGGCCACCGCGCGTTCCGAAGCGGAAGCGCGATGGCCGATCGCACAGATCGGGCCCCCACCCCGGCCTGTTGAGACCGTCCGCACGGTTGCGCCTCCCGCCTACCCGTCATCGCACCCCCAGACCGCACAGCCGCTACCGGCCGGGGCCTCCATCGCTCGACATGGTCCGAGAACGCCCCCCCATCCATCCCGGACGTTCCCCCTCGCCCCGCTTGCCGCGCACTTGTCCGCGCCTTCGCGCACTCGCCGCCCGCGCCGGTCGATCTCTCCCTTCAACACGTTCGGGCCCGCCCACCCGGGCAAGGAGCCTCCCATGCTGACCCTGCCAACCACCCGCGCCGCGGCGGGCATGAAACTCGCCCTCCCCGTCGTCCACCCCGACAAGCCCGGCTCCGTCCGGCTCAAGCCCGGGTGCGAGCTCGACTCCGCCGCCCTCGTCCGCAGGAACGAGCTCGGCGTCCGCCGCATCGCCATCGAGTACCCCCCGACCGCCTTCCTCCTCCGCTACGCCCGCGCCGACCTGCTCAACGCGCAGAGCGAGGTCGCCCAGGCCGTCGCCGGCGAGATGGACAAGATGTCCACCGGCCTCCACACCGACTTCGACCTCCAGGTCTACGTCGAGGGCGTCCGCGGCCTCATCCAGAAGCTCGTCGACGACCCCGCCGCCGCCCTCTTCATGCACGACATCGTCGACGCCCGCAAGCCCCTCGCCTCCCACGCCTTCAACGTCGGATTCCTCAGCCTCCTCATCGGCCTCAAGCTCGACGGCTACCTCGTCGCCAACCGCGCCCGCATCACCCACCGCCGCGCCATGAACACCGAGGCCCTCGGCCTCGGCGCCCTCCTCCACGACATCGGCATGACCCGCCTCCCCGCCGCCGTCGTCGCCCGCTTCGAGCAGACCCGCGACGACACCGACCCCGCCTGGCGCGCCCATGTCACCCTCGGCTTCGACCTGGTCAAGGGCCGCATACCCGCCACCGCCTCCGCCGCCGTCCTCCACCACCACCAGCGACTCGATGGCTCCGGGTTCCCCGAACGCACCCGCGGCTTCGGCCCCCCGAGCGCGCTCCGCGGCGAGGAAATCCACACCTTCGCCCGCATCATCGCCGTCGCCGACGTCTTCGACCGCCTCCGCAACCCGCCCGGAAACACCGACGATCTCGGCAACCTCCGCACCGGCCCGGTCCCCACCGTCCGCGCCCTCCGCGACACGCTCATCCAGGTTCGCGCCGGCAAGCTCGACCCCGTCGTCTTCAAGGCTCTCCTCGCCGTCGTCCCCGCCTTCGCGCCGGGCACGATCGTCACCCTCAACGACGACCGCCGGTGCGTCGTCACCGGCTGGGACCCCACCCAGCCCTGCTCCCCGATGGTCAGCGTGCTCCCCGCCTCGCTCGACGAGGCCATCGCCGACCCCTCCCACATCGGCAAACTCCACGAAGAGTCCCTCGGCCAGCCCATCGACCTCACCGAGCGCCGCGACCTCCGCATCATGACCGCCGACGGCCACAACGTTCGCTCCGACCTGTTCGAACCCCAACGCGAGTTCGAGTTCGACCTTCGAGTCCCCCACCCCGGCCAGATCGGCGAGGCGTGGCAATCCATCCTCGAATCCACCATCGCCGCCGGCGGCCGAGTCGGCTGACGCCCGCCTCCCCTGCGCCGATCACGCCAGCACCGCCGCCGCCACGCCCGCCAGCGCCAGCACGACGAGCCCGACGACAGCCCACTTTCCATCCCGCCACCCCCCGAACGACACCGCGTACACCGCCTTGAGCACGTTGTTCGACGACGCCGCGATCAGGATCGCCGCCCGCGTCGTCTCCAACCCGAGGTTCTCCTGCCCGCCGCGCGCCACGCTCAGCACGAACGGGTCAATATCCGTCACCCCCACCACCGCCGCGAGCCCATACACGCCCGCCGAGCCCAGGTGGTGCTTGATCCACGCCGTGACGATCGAGATCATCACGAACAGCACGGCGAACACCGCCGCGGCGCTGATCTCCAGCGGATTCCGCGGCCGGATCGCCTCGCCCCGGGGAACCTCCGAGCGCCCGGGCGCTCGCACCA
>DASZWV010000105.1:0-8513 GCA_035546115.1 Phycisphaerales bacterium | reverse complement strand
AGAATCGGTCAAAGACGCTCGCGACATGACTGATAAAAACAGGTTTCGGACGACCCGGTTCGGGTTTGATCCGTGGGATTCCATCGTTCGCCCGCCCGCGCCGCCCGGCGCTGATGGATCAGCAGCCGTTGAACCAGGCGTTGAGGAAATCGAAGATGTCCTGGACGATGGGGGCGCGGACGCCGTCGCCGCCGAAGGCGGCGCTGGGGCTGCCGGCGAACCAGGTGTTGAGGAAGTCGAAGATGTCCTGGACGCTTAAACCGCCGGAGTGGTCGAAGTCCGCGTGGCAGCAGGGCGTCACGTGGTTGGCGCCGGTGTTGCAGGCCGTGTCCTGGCCGGCGAAGGACTGGTTGGCCGCGGCGCAGTTCGCGGCGGTGGTGACGATGCAGGCGGTTCCCCAGCAGCAGGCGCCGGAGGAGGTCGGGGCGACGCCGCCGCCGCCGGCGACGCGGAGGATGAAGTCGCCGCGGATCGCGCCGTAGCCGCAGACGCGGATGTAGTAGGGGGTTCCGGCGTTGAGGGTGGTGGTGATGCGCGAGGTGGCGGCGCAGAGGCCGCTGGGGTCGTCGTCGTTGCAGGCGACGATGGTTCCGGTGCAGGTGGACTCATGGATGCTGAGCATGGTGTCCATGGTGACGCCGGAGGAGGGGACCGTGCAGGTGTCGGCGATGACGGTGCCGGTGGTGGCGGGGGTGTAGAGGTACCAGACGTCGTAGAGGCCCTGGTTGAAGCTGCAGACCTCGGTGGAGGACTGGTTGGCGGAGGCGTTGGTCCCCTCGAGGGCGGGGTAGCCGAGGTTGGAGTCGCCGATGATGATCGCGCCGGCGCAGTTGTCGTTGGACGGCGGGGGCGGCTGCGGGCAGGGGTTGGGCGAGCAGGTGGAGGAAGAGGAGAAGAACGTGCCGGAGTAGCAACTGGACTGGCCGGTGACGGCCTGGCAGGAGCCGTTGTTTGCACAGCAGGCGCCGACGGGCGGGATGCAGAACGGAGGCGTGACGGTGAGGACGAGGTTGCCGCGCTGGCCCGCGGGTGAGCCGACGCGGATGAGATAGGTCGCGCCCTCGGAGGCGGGGACGCTGACGGAGGAGGAGCCGGATGCGCCGGAAGCGCACGAGCCGGAAGCCGCGTTGTCGTTGCAGGCGATCTCTGAGCCGGGGGAGATGGGGCAGGTGGTGCTCGGGTACACGGCGATCGCGGTGTCGAACTCAGAGCCGCAGGTGTCGAAGGCGATGGAGCCGAGGCAGTTGGCGGGCGCGGCGTAGGAGTGGTACGTGTAGGTGAACCAGACGTCGTTGGTGATCGCGGCGCATGCGCCGCCCGGGGCGGGGAGGCTGGTGGTTGCGCCGAGGGTGCTGGAGCGGTTCTCGCCGCTGTGGAGGGGCTGGGGGGCGTTGCAGCCGTCGTTGGCGGGCGCGGCGGCAACGGCGGATGCGCCGCCGGGCGTGCGAGCCGAGAGCGTGAAGGCGTTCGGCGTGCCGGCCGCTCCCGGCTTGAAGAGCGCGACGGAGATGGTGCCGTCGGAGGCGCCCGGCGCGGCGCTGGCATCGAAGCGGAACGTGGAGGTGAGGCCCCAGCGGAGGGCGCTGGCGTTTGCGTTCTGCGCGTAGGTCTCGGGGCAGGAGAAGGTGACGGCGGTGGCCGTGGTCGTGATCGTCCACGGGGCGTTGGAGTAGGGCTCGCCGCTGTGGGAGGCGGGCGTGCGCGTGGCGGCGTTGGTGATGGTCGTGCCGGGGGCGATGGGGATGGTGAAGGCCGCGGCGGCGCGGTCGGAAGTCATGTTGAGCAGGCAGTACTCGTAGTGCCACGTGGAGGGGCCGGTCTGGGTGACGGCGTGGGCGAGCCAGTAGCGGCCGCCATTGCCGTTCGGGCCTTCGCCCGGGACGTCGAAGCCCGCGAGGCGGACGGTGGGGTCGAGGGATTGCCAGGCGAAGAGCGCGGGCTGCGACTGGTGGACGGTGTCGGCGGCGAACATGTCGTACCACTGCCGGCTGGTGTTGACGGTGAAGCGGCGCCAGGAGATGTTGTTCCAGGAGTTTCCGGCCGCGGCGTCGTCGGGTGTGACGTACATGGCCTCGCCGAAGTAGGTTGCGCCGGCGTTGTCGGGGAACGAGAGGTCGGAGAGGCTGACCTGGATTCGGCGCGAGAGGGCGTCGGTGATGGGGGGCCAGGTGTGCGTGCTGGACCACGGGAAGACGCCGGTGGCGGGGTTGATCTCGGAGCGCGGGCCGAGGCTGGTCTGCGTGCCGTTGAGGCCCTGGTCGTAGGGGTCGGAGCAGCCGACGCCGAGGACGTTGCCGTTGATCGCCTGGTAGTTGCAGGTGGAGCAGAGGTTCTGGCTGGTGGCGTAGAAGCCGTGCTTGACCCAGGACATGCCGATCTGCTCGAAGCTCATCCAGGAACCGGCGCCGGAGGTTTTCGGGAGGGCGCGGTAGATGTTCTGGCAGATGACGGGGTGGTAGGGCGCGGTGGGGACCCAGCGGAGGTTGTTGTTGCCCTTGTTGCAGGAGGTGGTGCCGAGATCGAAGGCGTAGGTGGTGGTGTTGGTCGTGCCGGGGCCGTAGGAGCGCGAGTCGGGGAGGTCGCCGACGATGACGTCGGGTCCGGGGTTGGGGCCGGCCGCGGCGGCGAGGGTCGCGGCGGTCAGGATCGCGGCGAGGAGGAGGAGGGGGCGGGCCATGGGCGGGGAGAGTGCTGAGGGCTGAGGACTGAGGACTGAGGATTGAGCGCTGGGTGTGTGCCGAGTGCCGAGGGGCGAGTGCAGAGAGTGGATCGGTGATTACAGGATGCTTGATGCGGGGCGTTGGGCCAGTGAATGGGGGGTGGAGGGTCCGAGAAGTGCGCGCGGGTGGGGCGGGGGCGTCGGTCTTCTTCGGCGCGGGGTTCGTGCGGCGAGAAGGGTGAGTGCGCCGAGACCGAGGGTGCTCAGGCCCGGCGCGGGAACGGATGACGCGATTCGAAACCCCAGGTCGTACGTTGAAAGGCTGGGAAACTCGCTGTTGACGCCCCAGATGGCGTCGGCTGCAGACGATCCTGGGGATGCAGTCCACCAACTACCCTCGTAGAACCTTGCGCGGCTTTCCCCAAAAACTGACTGAATCGATTCGGTCCATTCCGCAGTCCCACCTGCTGTGTCGTACAGCCCCCAAGGGCTTGTGATGTCGGAGTACGCCCCGAGCGGGATCGAGAATGGGCTCACCGGCCCGCTCGTGAAGCCAAAATTCGCCTCGCCCGTGCCGCCCATGCTCGGCGGCGGCCCGGGGAGCGGCGCTGTGTCACGGGCGATGCTGTAGATCCAGTAGCCGCCCTGGCCGGGGCCGTTCTTGTTCGGGTCGTAGTGCGCGGCCTTGATCCACTCATCCAGCGTCGGGATCCAGTATTGAGCACCGGGCGTGTGCGCGGGCTGGTCGGTGAAGGCGTTGCCGTTGTAGGCGAACGTGCTCACGTCGTAGGCCCCGTTCAGGAAGGCGCTACGGTCGGTGCTCTTGCCGTTGCAGAGCCAGTTGCAGTACATCGCGGCCATGCGCCAGGAGATGTCTCCCACGGGGAGCATCTCGTTTCCGGCGGGGACCGACCAGCGGAGGCCGCCGGGCGTGTTCGGGACGGCGCCGGCCGCGCCCCAGTGGTCGGGTGGGATCAGATTCGGCAGGCGGTCGCTGGTGGGGCGATCGAACGCGGCGTTGAAGAACTCCACCCACTGGGCGGTGGTGACCTCGAAGCGGCCGATGTTGTACTCGTAGTTCACGCCGCCGCGGCCGATGGCGAGATCGCCGGCGGTGCCGTTGCCGGGCCACGGGGCGTTGCCCGGCGCGGAGATGTGGACGAAGTCGATCCCGCTGTTCGGATCGATGTCGGCGCGGGCGTGGGCGGCGAGGGAGAGGATGAGGAGGGAGGCGGAGATGGAAAGGACCGCGCGGGGCATCGCTTGCGAGGCTTGAGGGCTGGGGGTCGAGCGAGCGAGGGGTCTTTTCCTTCGACGCGCGCTGAGTGAGAGTGTAGCAAACACACCGAGCACGGCGGCGCCTGTTCCGGGTGCTGGGACACTGGATGCGATTCGAACACCGAACTCTAACGCAGGGATGTAAGGCAGTTCTTCGTTCCGGCCCGTAAGCCCGTCTTCCAAGAGTGCTTGAAATGGATCTTCCGACCAGAACGACCCAAGAGCGATGTTGTAAGGAGTGCCATCAAGGAGGACATGGAGCGACTCGGTCCACTCGGTGGTACCGCCCGCCGTATCGAGCAAGCCCCAAGGGCTTTGCACGGTCGGATACGCACCAAGCGGAACGGCAAAGGGCGACAAGCCGGGGTAGCTCTGACTGCTCCAACCCGCGTTGGCCTGGGACGGCTGGCCATCGATCAGCACGCCGGGAGGGCCGTATCGCGGGGCTGTATCGCTCGTGATGCTGTACGCCCACCATCCGCCTTGGCCCGGCCCATTGCGGTTGGGATCGAAATGCGCGGCCTTGAGTGATTCGTCGAAGGTCGGAAGCCAGTACGGCGCTCCCGGAGTATGGGTTGTCTGCTGAGTGGCCGGGCTGCCGAACGTGCTCACGTCGTACGCACCGTTCAGGAACGCGCTACGGTCGGTGCCCTTGTTGTTGCAGAGCCAGTTGCAGTATTCCGCGGCCATGCGCCAGGAAATGTCGCCGACCGGGATCATCCCGTTGCCTGGAGGAACGGCCCATCGCTGGCCGCCCTGAACAGTCGGCGTGGTTGGCACGGCGCCCCAATAGGTCGGTGGAATCAGATAGGGCAGGCGGTCGCTCGCCGGCCTATCAAACGCGGCGTTGAAGAACTCGACCCACTGGGCGGTGGTGACCTCGAAGCGTCCGATGTTGTACTCGTAGCCGACCGAGCCCCGGCCGTTCACGAAGTCGTTCGGGTTGCCGGTCAGGTATGGAGCGTTGCCGGGCGCGGAGATGTGGACGAAGTCGATGCCGCTGAGGGGATCGATGCCGCCGCGCACTTCGGCGGCGAGGGAGAGGGTGAAAAGGGACGCGGAGATGGAGAGCAAGGGGCGGAGCATGGGCGCCGGGGCGTGGTGCTTCGCTCTCCATCCGGGGTGTGTTTACAGCGTACCGCGTGGATGGCGGTGGGCCAATGAAAGGCGGCGGGGCTGGGGGTTTGGGGAGTTTGGCGATCACGCCGGCATGCGCCGCCGGGCTCTGATCATGGACATCCGGCAAACCAGGCGTTGAGGTAACTGAAGATGTCCGACACCGCAAGGCCGTTGCCGTCGAAATCCGCATCCGGGCTGCCCGCGAACCAGCCGTTGAGGAAGTCGAAGATGTCGCCGACGGTGAGCGAGCCGGAGTGGTTGTAGTCGGGGGAGTTGCCGGCGACGGTGGTGATGGTGATGGTGGTGATGGCGCCGGGGCCGGTGGCCAGGGGGATGGTGCCGAGGGAGAGGCGGCCGACGAGGTTGGGGGTGTAGGCGTGCGGCTGGCCGTTCACGCGGACGCTGCACGCGCTGCGGCCGGGGAGGAGCTTGAGCGTGGGGTAGACGTTCAGCGCGAAGCCGGTGGTGTTGGTGATGGTGAGCGTCTGGTTGCCGGTGATGGGCGTCTCGCTAAGGGTCATGTCGACCTTGTGCGTCTGGCCGAGGGGCGTGTTCACGAGCGTGACGTTGGTGAAGGTCATCGTGCCCCAGGCGCTGGGGAGCTTGGGGTTGATGATCATGGTGTTGCTGGGCGCATCGGGCTCGTAGTGCAGGTAGGCCATGACGGAATCGACGAAGGTGGACATGGACTCCCACGCGTTGGGCCAGGCGGTCTCGAGGGTGAAGTCGTTCTGGTTGGCGTACAGGAGCGAGCCGGCGTCGTATGGGGGCGGCTGGCCGGCGATGCCGCGGGGGGCGATCTGCTCGGCGCCGAAGCCGATGGGGCCGAGGTGCTGCTCGAGCCTGTCGAGGATGTCCTTGTGGGCGTCGATGTCGGCCTTGCCGGAAGTTTCTTCGGCGCGATCGACGAGGTACAGGCCGTACCACATGCTCGAGAGGAACCACGGGCCCGCGCCCCACGGCGAGGAGCCCGAGCCGTTGCCCCAGTAGCCGTCGCCGGTGTAGCGGTTGACCAGGCCCGTCCAGCCGTAGCCGTCGTTGTAGAAGCCGGGGGCGTTGACGAGTTGCGAGGCGATGCGCGAGGCGAAGGGCGTGATGTGCGAGTCGGTGGGGGAGTAGACCTTGAAGGGGTAGGTTGCGCCGAGCTGCGAGATGTCGGTGTTCTCGCTGTTGCAGGCCATGCGGGCGTCGAGGGCCGACTTGAAGGTGCTCGCGCGGGCGTTGGCGTCGTCGCGCTCGGGGGTGAGGCCGAGGGCGTTGAAGATGTTCCCGGCGTCGGAGAGGCCGCGGACGATGTTGGCGTTGGAGTAGATGAACGTGGCGTAGGAGTCTTCCCAGACGTTGTTGGAGTGCATGAGGCCGGGGGAGTCGTCGGAGCAGGCGCTCCCGGAGCCGACGAGGAAGAGCCGCGAGTCGTTGGAGGTCTGCGTGCAGGACTGCACGGCGTCGCGGACCTGCTCGAGGTAGCGGTTGAGGAGGGCGGGGTCGGCGGTCATCTTGTACTGGAACCAGACGCCCCAGGGGAAGACGGCGGTCTCGTCGATCTGCGGCGCGCCCCAGATGACGTAGCCGTCGGTGGAGTACTTCTGCTTCCAGAAGCCCTTGCGCCCCCAGGACTCGAAGTCGCGGTAGGTGGTGTGCTTCATCCAGGCGTAGACGTTCTCGGCCTCGGCGAGGTGGCCGGTGCGGGCGAGGGTGATCGCGGCGTAGACGGCATCCCGCGGCCAGACGTAGGGATACGCGCCGTTGTGGAAGCCGGCGATGACGCCGCCGTTGACGCCGTCGCAGTGCAGGGCGGTGGCGAGCAGGCCGCGGTCGAGGAGTGTGTTGGCCGCGGCGTCGGGGGTGACGGCGCGGGTCCCGGCGTTGAGCCAGGCGGTCCAGTAGGCGTCGGTGGTGGCCTGCAGGCCGGCGATGGAGCTGTCGTAGAACCACTGCACGGCGCCGGAGAGTTTGTAGGTGTAGGTGCCGGTGGCGTCGGCGAAGTCGTCGGCGGCGCCGGCCATCATGAAGTCGACCTCGACGCTCTGGCCGACGGGGAGCAAGACCTGGGTGCCCATCCAGCCCTGGCCCTGGTCGGAGGAGGTGTCGGCCCAGAAGTCGGTGGCGGTGGAGGCGATGGAGCCGGAGTTCGCGAGCGCCTTCATGGCGCAGGCGAGGTAGAGAGACTTGTTCTTCTCGTAGCCGGAGTTGGTGGTGGGGTTGTACTCGTTGGGCGCCGAGAAGGAGGTGCCGGTGCCGGTGACGACGCGGTAGGTGTTGTCGAAGGCGACCATGGCCTGCTTCGCGGGATCGACCTGCATGCCGTCGTAGGAGTCGCCGCCGTTGAGGGCGGGGTCGAGGTACCAGTAGATGTCGGCGGTCTTGGTTGATGCGCCGTTGTTGGTGAGGATGAGGCGCTTGAGGTAGATGTGGCGCTGCGGGTTGCCGCCGCCGTCGTTGGGGAACGCGACGTTGATGGGCGCGAAGTCGTACTGCTCGACGGCGATGTTGTTTCCGCCGGCGTAGAGGCGGCCGGTGGTGTGGATGGTGTTGGTCGTCGGGTTGTAGGCCTGGGTGATCTGGTCGTAGGAGACGCCGCTCGGGTTGGAGAGCCAGTGCGTGACGCCGTCGATGCGGACGCCGGGCATGGCCTGGTTGAGGTGCATCTGGCCGCGCCATCCGGAGGGGAGGAGCGCGGGGAAGGTGTCGCCGCCGTCGGAGTAGCCCTCGTTGCGTGTGCCGACGCCGTAGACGCCGCCGGGGGTCGGGAAGTGCATGTCGTAGACGGTGCCGTTCTGATCGATCATGCCGGCGGTGAAGGTGTTGCCGAAGATGGCCTCTTCCTTCCAGAAGTTCACGGGCGGGTATCCGGCGCTGGGGCTGGGCTGGCCCGCGCCCGCGCCGGGCCAGGCGAGCTTGTTGGTGTAGGTGTACGCGTTGCCGGAGTCGGCGAAGACCTCGGGGCCGTTGCCAGGCTTCCAGGCGGAGAGCTTGTACTTGATGGTCTGGTTGAAGTCGCGGCCGGTGGGGATGGTGGCCTTCCACCAGTCGTACGTGTTCGGGCCGCTGACCTCATTGGCGACGAAGGTGATGGGGCCGGCGGGGTTGCCGCCGGTGAGGACCTGCGTGGTGCCGGTGGGCGAGCCGAAGGAGCCGGCGGGATCGGAGCCGTCGATGGTGTAGTAGAGCGCGACGCGGTCGTAGGTGTTCTGGCAGCAGACCTGGAAGGAGATCTGGACGGCCTCATCCTCGCGCGGCGTGGCGGGGTTGCGCTGGGTGATTCCGGGCTGGGAATAGGCCGCGGCGGCGGGTGTGTGCGAGACGCTGGAGGGCTGGGCGAGGGCGTAAGAACAGAAGAGGAAGAGCGCGAGAGCGGAGGGCGTGAAGAGGCGGAACAGATGGCGCATTGCGGACTCCGTTTGGTGAGGAGTAAGTATGCGCGATGGGGCGGGGTGGGGCGAGGAAAAGCGGGGGA
>DASZWV010000104.1:0-5273 GCA_035546115.1 Phycisphaerales bacterium | reverse complement strand
ACAGGCCCACCGCGAGGTACTTGCCGTCCTGCGACGGCGCCATCCCGCCGATCGCCGTCAGGCCCGTGTAGTCCACGAGGGACGGATCCAGCAGCACGCGGGGCTCGCCGCTCGCCGAATCACGCACGAAGATCCGCGGCTGGTTCTCCTTGCCCTCCCGCTTGGTATAGAAGTAGTACTTCCCCTTCATGGTCGGCGCAGAGACCGAACCAACCTCCATCAGCGGGCGCAGCTCTTCCTCGAGTTTCCGGCGATCGGGAAGGTGGTCGAGCACCGAGCGCGTGTACGCGTTCTGGGCGTCGGTCCACGCCGTCACCTCGGGCGTCACCTTGCCCATGTTGTTCGGGTCGGAGTCGTCGCCTTCCAGCCACCGGTAGTCGTCCACCAGCGTGTGCCCGAAAAGCGTTTCCTTGACCGGCTTCTTCTCCGTCGCGGGCGGGCCGGGGGGCGCCGCGAGCGCCGTTGCGCACAGTGCGGCCGTGATGAACGCAGCGACGATGTCCGATCGCTTCATGCCTCGATCTCCGTAGCCCCCGGAACGTGCCATCATATCGCCCCCGCGAGCCAGGCCGCGCGGCTTCGGTGATCTTGCGAGATCTCGCGGGTGCTCCCCTACTGCACCGCCCCCTTGGTCAGCCGCATGAACGCGGTCTCGAGGTTGATCGCCTCCTCGGTGAACGTGACGATCCGGAAACCCTGGTTGACCAGCAGGTTCGGCACGTCCGTCACGTCGGTCTTCGCGTCGGCGTCGAAGGTGACGTTGATCACGCGCCCGTCGCCGTGGCTCGCCTTGACCCCCGGCGGGGCCTCGGAGATGCTCACCTTGCTCACGCCGGCGAGCTTCTGCATGAGCACCGCGGCCTGCTGCGTGCGATCCGCCACCGCCACGTGCACGACGTTGCCCACCCTGGCCCGGCGCATGGCCTCGGTCACGCTCCCGGAGAACAGGAGCTTGCCCCGCTCGATGATCCCGAGGGTGTTGCAGAAGTCGCCGAGCTCGGGGAGGATGTGGCTGGAGATGATGATCGTCTTGCCCATCCGCTTGAGCTCCTTGAGCAGCTCGCGGATCTCGATGCGGGCCCGCGGGTCGAGCCCGGACGCCGGCTCATCCATCAGCAGCACCTTCGGATCGTGCAGCAGCACGCGCGCGATGGAGAGTCGCTGCTGCATGCCGCGGCTGAGCGAGTTCACCTCCGCCGTCGCCTTGTAGTGCAGGTCGGTCAGGTCGAGCACGTCGGCGACGACCTTCTTCCGCTGCATCCCGTTGATGTTGTAGCAGGCGGCGAAGAACTCGAGGTACTCGGTGACCACCATGTCCTCGTACGCGCCCATGAAGTCGGGCACGTACCCGACAACCGGCCGGATCTGGCGGTTCTGGTAGCCGACGGTCAGACCGTCCACCATCGCCTGGCCGCTCGAAGGCTTGAGGAGCGTGGCAAGGATCTTGATCGTTGTGCTCTTGCCGGCCCCGTTGGGGCCGATAAAGCCGAAGCAGTCGCCCGCCTCGATGGAGAGGTTGAGCGCATCGAGCGCGACGAGGTCGCCGTCGCGCTTGGTCAGATTGATCGTCTCGATCATCGGCACGGAAGAGTCTCCACACGGCGGCTTGTCACGGCGATCCGGCCCCCATCCCGTCGTCTTTCTTGTCGCTCGGGCTCGGCGCATCGCCCGCGGCCGATCCAGCGGCGCTTTCCCCTTCCTGCTTCGGCTTCGGGGCGGCTCGGAACGGCGACGCCTCCAGCGGATACACCCATCGGACGATCGTGCGCCCGGTCAGCCGCTTGCGAACGTCATTCCCCGAAACCCGGATGGGCACGGGACACTCCGCCGCATCCGAACCCTCACCGCCCAGCTCGCCCACGATGATCACGCACGGCTGCGTGAACCAGCGCGACAGGTCGAAGCCATGCGTCGTCTCGCGCCGGTAGACGTAGCGCGTTCCCGAGCCGCTGTTCTGGCCGCGCATCCAGTCCGGCGGACGGAGCATGTCGAAGAATGCGGTGTTGAACCCGAACTCCGACGGATTGAACTCGGAGTCGAACTGGGACGCCATGTACGAGTTCGAGCGAATCAGGCAGTCCTCATCCAGTTTCCCGGACTCTCTTCCGGGCTTCTCGAAGAGCACGCCCAGGTCGATCGGATCGTTGGGCTTCCACTCCTGGATCCTGCCCATGGAATAGGTCATGCGGATCCGCTCGCCCGGCGGAATGGAGGGCGACTCCGAAGCGAGGGGCTCTCGAACGATCGTGAACCACACGTTCAGCAGGCTGCTCGGAAGCCCGTGCACGAACTTGCCCTCGATTCCCCAGCCCGTCCGGTTCCCATCCTTGTCCTTGCGATCGACGAGCTTGATCTCCTGCCCGACCGGCACGCTCGCATCCGCCACCGGGTGCGGCATGCCCCATCCCTCGGGAAGAGAACCGGCCCAGTCCACCTGCACCTGGCGGGTGGTGGCCCTTGATGGGAAGTCGCTCGAGTCCGGCTTTCTGGCCTCCACGATATATCCCCGCGCATCGGGGAAACTGGACCAGCCGCTCGCGCCGTTGGCCGCCGGTGTATCCAGCGTTGCGATGAGGTTGTGCCACTCGCTTCCGACACCTCCGCCGGGCGGTGGCGAGCCCGGCGCGGGCGCAACCGAGATCTCCTGCTCGCCGTAGCTCGGCAGATACATGCCGATCCACGAGCGGGCACGCTGGGTCGTTTGACCGTACACCCCGTCGAGAATGGTCAGGTGCTTGCCGTGCACCCGCTGCGGCTTGAGCAGGTTGGCGCCGCCCCATGCCACGAGCGTGAACACGGCGGTCGCGGCCACGAAGCCCACCCACGCGTGCTGCTTCCAGTTGCGCTGCTTGAGCAGGAAGTACCCGATCGGCCCCGCGATCAGCCAGTACGCGACGAAGACGAAGAAGGCCATCATCAGGCCCATGGCCGCCTTGCCCTCGTCGTTCACCGCCTTGGCGATCCCGGCATCGATCTCCTTCGCGTGCACGCTGTACGCGTAGGACTGCACCGCATCCTCCGCCTGACCCGGGAACGGCTTGAACTTGTCGCCGGCGGAGATCTCCGCGAGCGTCAGCGTCCGGAGCCGCTTGCCGAGGATCCGGTTCCAGAACTGGTCGGCCATGAAGCCGTGCGTGATGCGCTGGAGCTTCTGGCTCGCGACATCCAGCCCCACCACCGTCACCATCCCGCATCCGACGCTCCGCCGGAGAACGACCACATCGCCCTCCGGACCCACCATGATGGGAAACGTGTCGCTCGGCCAGACATCCCCGATCGCGGGCGTGAAGCTCTGCACGATCGCCGGATCTTGGCTCAGCGAAACCTCCCGATCCGACGTGAGCAGGGCGCGATACTTGTTCAGATCCACGCCCTCGGTCCGGGTCACCTTGGCCGCGGGCAGGATGTCCGCGAGCGGATTGCCCGGCTGGCCAACCCAGTTCTGACCGACATTGGGGAGGACGACGATAAGGTGCCCGCCGCGAATGACCCATTCGCGGATCGCATCCGCCTGGTCCTTGCGCATGTTGAGCGGGTTGTCGTCGCTGGCGGCGGAGGTCCACGCCAGCGCGGTGATGCCGCTGTAGCCCTGCCACCGATCGGGAAGCCCGGACATCGGAAGCTGGGGCATGACAAACGTCAGCTCGTGCCCGGTGACCGCAAAGTCCAGGCGCGAGTCCGCCTCCCACTTGTACTGCTCCAGCCCGGCGCCATACCCCACGACAGGGAGCATGCCGACCCACGCGGGAATCAGGCTCGTCGGCGACACGGTGAACGGCTGCCGGCCGAGCAGCCGCCCGGACACGTACTGCTGCGCATCCCCCGTGCCCGTTCCCGACTCGATCGCCTCCGAAGCCGTGATGTCGGTGTCGAAGCCCTGCGAAGCGCCGAAGGGCAGCCGCAGATAGAGCCACAGCGTCTGCACCGCGCCGGGATTGGTCACGATGACGCGCTGCATGAGCGCCGTATCCCCGTCGGGGTCCAGCACCGACAGCCGGACCATGACGTTCCTGACCTTCTCCGAGCTGTCGTTCACCGCGATGCGGACGCCCGTCCACTCGCCGGGGCGGGCCAGCCCCGTGATCCCGAACGACTTCACCTCGAGTGTGATCTCATTTGCCCCCCGGCCCTGCTGCATGGCCCGGCTGGGCATCTGCGGCATCCTGGGCGTCTCGCCCGTGAAATCCTCGCCCCCGGCGTCGGGCTGCTGAGCCCGCGCACCAGACGACAGGACCAGAGCGGCGCCCGCAATGATGATCTGAAATGCCCTTTTCACGGGATTGATCATAACAAGTCTGCCGTCGGCGTGCGGGAACGTCATTCTGTTCTCCGCCCCGACGGCCCCCCACGACTTCAGGAGCGCGTACCAACACCCGATCATGCCTCTATGACGTACTTCCCTCCCGAGGGCTGGGTTGCACTTTCCGCGATCGCGGCCATGGGAATCCTCGCGTTCCTGATCGTTCTTGCCCGCATGAGCGAATCGTCGAGGGCCATGACCAGGCTCCGGATCGAGGCCGCCGAACTCCGCCGCGGCTATGCCGAGCGGCTGGCGGCACTCCGGGCCCGCGAATCGGGGGCGGTGGTGCAGGTCGATGCGGATCCCGATGGGGACACCATCCAGCGGGCGCTGAAGATGGCGGCGTAGGCCGCCGCGGGTCACTTCTTCAGGCTTGCCAACGCATCAATGAACAGCGCGTGTGACCGTGCCCCCATGCGGTAGCACTCAAGCTCGAACTTCTCGTTTGGCGAGTGGACGCGGTCGTCGTCGAGCCCGAACCCCATGAAAATAGTGTCCAGGCCGGCGATCGCTTTGAGCATCCCGGCGACGGGGATCGATCCGCCGCTCTTGATGAGCACCGGACGCTTGCCCGTTGCTTTTTCGACGGCACTCCGGGCCGCGCTCAGATACTCTGAGTCGGTCGCCACCGTCGCGGGATTGCCGCCCGAATGGTCGTGGAACTCCCACCTGCAGCCGGGTGGCGTGTGGGCCTTGCACCACGCGAAGAACGCATCGCGGATCGTCGTAGGGTCCTGATCGGCCACCAGCCGGAAGCTCACCTTGGCGCTCGCGTGCGCGGGGATGACGGTCTTGGCCCCCGGGCCTGTGTAGCCGCCGAAGATGCCGTTGATCTCCGCGGTCGGGCGGGCCCACTCACGCTCCATCGCGCTGTAGCCCTTCTCCCCCACATCCGCCGCGGGCGGCAGGCCGATCTTCTTCAGGGCGTCCGCCGCGTCGAATGGAAGCCGCTTCCATTCATCCCGCTCGCCCT
>DASZWV010000103.1:0-6744 GCA_035546115.1 Phycisphaerales bacterium | reverse complement strand
CACCGCCGTCGCCAGCACGATCCCCGATCGCAGCCGAACCCCCTCCCCCGCCTCCGTCCCCATCCGCCGCGCCAGCACCACCGTCGTCGCCGTTGATGAGTACATCCCGCCCAGCAGCGCCGCGAAGAACACGCTCCCCTTCGGCGACACGTACCGCTGCAGCAGATAGCTCGCGTACGAGATCGAGCACACCACCACCACCGCGAGCCACACCTGGAACGGCGTCAGCGACGTCAGCGACGTCACCGGCGTCCGCGGCAACAGCGGCAGGATCACCCCGATCAGCACCAGGAACTGCACCAGCGTGAAGATCTCCTCGCTGGGAATCCGCCGCGCCAGCGCGTGCAACGAGTGTCTCGCCCGCAGCAGCAGCACCGCCGCCACCGTCACCGCCACCGCCAGCCACTCCGGCTGGGAGAGCGCCAGCGGCCCGAGGATGTACGCGATCAGGTTGCACACCGGAACCATGACCCCGTCGGCGCCTCCCTCACCGGGCGAACGCGCGATCTCGGCCTTGTAGTACGGATACAGCCACAACCCCAGGACCAGCAGCCCCGCCGCGAACGCCGTGAGATAGTGCGGCTCCATCGCGTACAGCAGGCCGCCCGCGATGGCCAGCAGAGGAAACGTCCTCACGCCCCCCGGGCGCGCCGCGTGGCTGTGCCAATAGAACCTCTCGAACGCCAGCCCGAACAGGAATGACAGCCCCGCCAGCAGCGCCAGTCGCCCGATCGAGAGTTCTGTCGCCACGGCCATTCTCCCGGTCGCCCAACCCCCGCGCCGCCCGATGCCCTCATCCGGCCAGCAGGCCCGCCCCGCGCAAAACTCCGGCGCCCGGCAACACGTTAGCCCGATCAGCAGGCGGGCGGCCCCGTGCCGCCGGTTCGCGGCGGCCTTGGGCGGCAGCCGGCCCGAACAACCCGGCCTGATCTACACTCCTTCCGATCACCGTGTGCGGGGATTTCTCAAAGGAGGCGCCCCAATGGCCACGCTCAACATGGATCGCGTTCACGAGTTCATGGGCAAGGTCGTCACCGACCTCGGCGGCGCGATGAGTGCGCCCATGGTCATCCTCGGCGACCGCCTCGGCCTCTACAAGGCCATGGCGGAGGCCGGGGCGAAGGGCGTCACCTCGGCCGAGCTCGCCGACAAGACCCGCACCCACGAGCGCTACGTCCGCGAATGGCTCATCAACCAGGCCGCGGGCGGCTACATCGACCTCGACAAGTCCACCGGCCGCTATTCAATCGACGCCGAGCGGGCCGCCGCGCTCGCCGACGACACCAGCCCCTGCCACGTGCCCGGCGGCTTCTATGTCGCCGCCTCTATGGTCCGCGACATCCCCAAGGCCGAGCGAGCCTTCCGCACCGGCGAGGGCATCGACTGGGGCGAGCACGACGCCGACCTGTTCTGCGGCACCGAGCTCTTCTTCTCCTCCAGCTACCGCGCGTTCCTCGTCGATGCCTGGCTCCCCGCCCTGGATGGCGTCGTGGACAAGCTCAAGAGGGGCGCCACCGTCTGCGACGTCGGGTGCGGCCACGGCGCCTCCACCGTCATCATGGCCCGCGCGTTCCCGAAATCGAAGTTCATCGGCGTCGACCTCCACCAGCCCTCGATCGAGCGTGCCTGTGCGACCGCGGCGAAGTTCGGCGTCGCCGACCACTGCACCTTCGAGATCGGCCGGGCCAAGGACTACAACGCTCCGCCGGGCAGCTTCGACCTCATCTGCTACTTCGATTGCCTGCACGACATGGGCGATCCGGTCGGCGCGACGCGCAACGCCCGCAGGATGATCAAGCCCGACGGCACGGTCATGGTCGTCGAGCCCAACGCCGCCGACACCGTCGCCGACAACCTCAACCCCGTCGGCCGGGTCTTCTCCGCGGCCAGCACCATGATCTGCTGCCCCTGCTCCATCAAGGCCAAGGGCCCGGCACTGGGCGCCGTCGCCGGCGAGAAACGCCTCGCCGCCGTCCTGCACGAGGGCGGGTTCACCCGCGTGCGCAAGGCGACCGAGACGCCGTTCAACATGATCCTCGAAGCGAGGGCGTAGGGAACCGGCGGATGATCGCACCGTGCCGGTGTCCCCGCGACGGTAGACTCCCGCATGCCCGACCCCCGCCCCGACGCCGATCCCGCCCCCGGCGTGCTCTGCATCACCGCCGCGCCGGCAGAGGCGCGTGCCGTCGCCGCCGGGCTCGGTGTGAGCGAGCCCGCGTGGGACTGGCGGGCGGTTGATGCGCCCCACCAGTGGCGGCTGGTCCGCTCCGGCGTGGGAAAGGTCAACGCCGCGGGGTGCACCGTCACTTGCCTTTCGCAGGAGCACGAACAGACGGCCATGGTGATCAACCTCGGCGTGTGCGGTTCGCTCGGCGAGGATGCGCCGCCGGTTGGGTCCGTGATCGTGGCCAGCGGTTCTGTCTACGCCGACGAGGGCATCGCGACCCCGACCACCTTTCAGGACATAGCCGCGGCGGGCTTTCCGCCGTGGCCCGGCGCGGACCGCGGCGGCGTAGTCGCCGAGCCCGGCTTGGTGCAGGCCACGCGCGTCAGGCTCGCTGCCGCGCTTGACGCCGAGGTGCTTGTCGGTCCCGTCGCCACCATTTCTACCTGCTCGGGCACCGATGCGCTGGCACGCGAGGTGGCCCGGCGCACCGGCGCGATCGCCGAGGCCATGGAGGGCGCGGCCATCGCCCACGCCCTGATGCGGGTGCGTGGCAGCGCACGCGACTTCCTCGAGATCCGGGTTGTCAGCAACACCACCGGCGATCGCGACAAGCAATCATGGGACCTCAAGGGCGCCCTTGCCACGCTCACCCGCGTCGCCAAGGCCCTTCACTCGGCGCAGCGAGCGAGGGCGTGACCCTCGGCCGCTCGGGCAACAACCGAAACTCCTTCGGCAGGTGCGGCGTCAGGACGAGGATCGTCCGCTCCGGGTTCCGCGCGGATCGCGAGCCCGCGCTGCCCGGATCCACCAGCAGGAGCGCCTCGCCGAGCGTGAGCACGCGCGGCCCGATCGGCCCTTCGGGCATCGCGTCCGTCGCGTCTTTCGCTCCGTGGCCGCTCCCGGCGCTGGGCGTCGAGCGCACCACCTGCCCGATGCGCGGCGCGCCGTGGGGCTTGGCGGGTCCGCCTGACTCGCCGGCCCTGGCCGGCTGATCGTCGCTGGGCGCGGGTTCGGCGCCGAGCGCCTTCCAGTCCGCATCTGGGCGCTCCGGGATCACGAGGATCGATTGCCCCGGGGCGAGGCTCATGCTCGCGTAGAGGCGCGTGAACATCATGCCCTGCGACTCGGCGTCGATGCTCGGGCGGCCCAGCGAGAGAGGATCCATCGCATCCTCCGATCGGCGGGTCTCGCGGTTCTGCGGGACAAGCTCCACGTGCAGGTTCGCGGCGGGTGCGCCGCCGTCGCTTCGCTGGGCCGCGGGCTCGAGCCAGCTTCGCGCCAACAGGCGGAGGGAGCCGGCCGGGAGCCGGATGCGCTCGGCGTCGAGCGCGACCACCTTGCTCGATGCGTCGGCGCCGCGCACGACCTCGGTCCACGTGTAGGCCTGTCCGAGCCACTGCTTCTGCGTGCCACCATTGGATCGCAGTTCGCCCATGAGCGCATCCACCGACTCCGTCGGCGCCGCGACGATGCGGAAGCCGTGCGCCCGCCAGAGGTCGGCCACGCTCTGGGGGACGGGGAGCGGCCGCTCGGATTCCGGCATGAGCGTCTTGGCCAGCGTCCTTTCATCCACGCCACATACGAACGCGGTAGCTTCCAGTCCGGATTCGGACACATCGGGGACTGTTTGGGCCTCGTTGTGCTCCACCGGCCTCGGATGGGGCGAACACCCGAGTCCGCACAGCGTTACAAGGAGAGCAGCACTCGCAGCCAAGGGTGGACGCATGGGCCCAGATGATACGAACGGGTGCCTACTTCGGATGCCGCTGGCCAAAGACGCGTTGTAGAACAGCAAGACCGTGGCAGCATTGAACGGGGTAAGGAGGTCAGTATGTTCCGCAGAATCGCAGCCGTGTCGGCCCTGAGTCTGGCCGGTGTCGCCAGCGCGTACGCCGCGACACCGAATCCGGCGCAGCCGGCCGAGAGCAAGCCCAGTGCGCCGACGCCCAAGGAGGCGAGCCAGCTCCCGAACAACAAGAACGCCGACGGCACGCTGAAGGTCGTCGTGCATCACAACGCCGGCGCGGCGGAGGACAAGACCGACGCACGCGTGGACGTGGGCGACGTGAAGATCAGCCAGCCCGGCGCGGCGGGCATGGCCCAGGCGGAATCGACGCCCCGCGCGGATGGCGCCGTCGCGATGCCGGCGAACACGTACGGGCCGGGTGAGCCCATGTGGCAGATCCGTGAGCGCGAGGCGGCCCAGACGAAGATGATGAAGGCCGACGCCGACCTGGCGCGGATCGACGCCGATCGTGCCCGGCCGTACTACAACGACTACACCTACCCGCGCGACATACTTGCCGAGAACGCGAGCTTCGGCCGGTTCAGCATCGGCGGGCCGGCGTGGACGAGCTTTGGCGGCGGATGGTTCAACGCCGCGGGGACGGGCCGGTTCCGGGGCCTGCGCGGCCCGGTGACCACGACGGTGATCCACGACGACCAGCTCGGCGCGACCGGGCAGCGCGCGTTCTCGCAGGCGGCCTATCCGATCAACGACGGCTCGCAGGATGCGCACGATGCGGCGGTGCGGCGGTTCGGCAACGACTCGCTGCCGCGGATCAACGCGATCCAGGACGCCATCGACCGCGCGCACACGAACGCGAGCACGGAGCACATCCCCCCCGCGCCGGGTCGGTGAGATCGCACAACCATGCCTCGAAAGAGAACCCGGGCCGGGACTGGTCCGGGCTCTTGTGTTGCGCGCGTCGTGCACCCCGCTGCCCCCTCTCTTCGAGCGGTGCGGGAGAGTTCAAAGTCGGACTTTGAATCGTCCGGATCGCGCCGCGTTCTTCGTCATGCCGGCTCGCACTCGTTGATGCGGTCGATGAGCCTTCGGATGAGGCCGAACTTGTAGCGGGTGTGGGGGAAGCTGAGGCGCGGGAGGGTGAGGTGGTCGTCCTCCTGCTCGAAGGGGCCGCGCTGGACGATCCTGGACGGGGAGGCGGTGGCGCCGGGCTGCTTGATGAGGATCTTGAACTCGTCGCTGAGGCGCTGGACGTCGGCCTCCTTGAGGGGAGCCTTGAGGCGGATGACCAGGTCGTCCTTGACGTATCGCGAGGAGTGGTAGTTGCGGTAGAACTGGACGATGTGGTCGGCGGCGAGTGCGGGGGTTTTGAAGATGCGGTAGAGGTCGATGTCCTCGGGGCTGATCCAGCCGCGGGTGAGGAGCATGGTGCGCATGGCGTGGTCGAACTCTTCCCAGTAGGTCTGGTTCTTGCCCTCGACCATGACGATGGGGATCATGGAGCTCTTGCCGGTCTGCACGAGCGTGAGAGCCTCGAAGGCCTCATCCATGGTTCCGAAGCCTCCGGGGAAGAGGGCGACGGCCTCGGACTGGCTGAGGAACATGAGCTTGCGCGTGAAGAAGTAGCGGAAGTAGACGAGCTTCTCGTCGCCGGCGATGACCTCGTTGGCGTTGGTCTCGAAGGGGAGGCGGATGGCGACACCGAAGCTCGCCTCGCGCCCGGGG
Source organism: Phycisphaerales bacterium (assembly GCA_035546115.1). Lineage (GTDB taxonomy): Bacteria > Planctomycetota > Phycisphaerae > Phycisphaerales > UBA1924 > UBA4658. The sequence goes on along the minus strand of DASZWV010000103.1, from coordinate 1,105 downwards.
CCCTCGTGGCCGGCCTTCATGATGCCGTCGCCGGCGCCGGTGATGATCATCCAGCCCTTCTGGGCCATGAGCGTGCCGAACTCCTTGGCGGCGATGTAGTCGGGGTGGCCGGTGGGCGTGCGCGCGGAGCCGAAGATGGAGACCTTGTGGGGCTCGGGGTACTGGCCGAAGATGCGGTAGGCGTAGCGCATCTCCTTGACGGCGGTGGTGATGAGCTTGAGCTCGCCGGTGTCGCGGCCGTCGGGGATGAGCTTGAGGGAGGTCTGGACGAGGTCGCGGACCAGCTTGGCGTTGAAGGTGGTGGAGTCGACGCCGACATGCTTGAGGAGGTCGTCGATCTTGGCGACGAGCTCGGGGTCCTCGGCGCGCTTGGCCGCGGGCTTTTCGGGCGGCGCACCGACGGGCGGCGGGAGCGACGAGGGCGAGGGCTCATCGAGGGGCTGGCGGTTGGACTGCTTGGAGGAGGAGGCTGGTGTCATTCGTGCTGGATTTTCCGGGAGTTGAAGGGGGGATGGTAGGGGTAGACGGGATGGGCGGGCGTGGGTGCGCGCGAAAGCGGCCGAGGGGTTCGGCCTCGGATCGATCGGGGAATGCAGGATGCCGGCGAGAGGGCGGCGGGATGGGTGGCGGCGGCTTCTTGCGAGGAAGACGCGGGCCGCGTTCCATCTGGCTTCGGGCGTTGGTGTTACGGCCAGTGCTCGCTTCGGCCGGGGACGGTCGCCGATGCGGATTCGGGCTCTTGAGGATCCGAGGGCGGGTCCGAGCGCGGGTTTTCGGCGGGAATCACGCGGACTTCGCGGATCGGGGCGCCGGCGTTGCGGCCCGCGGGGGGTGGCGGGTCTTGTCGCGGTGGTGCGGGGATGGGTGGACCATGCGCGGCCAGCGCATCATCGATGCCGATTTCGGCGGCGATGTGCTCGAGGTGGGGCGCGAGTTGGGCGAGGAGAGACTGGAGGGATTGCGGATCGGGGATTTCGGACTGCGGATTGGGAGAGGAGGTGGAAGCGGGTGTCGGGGTGGATGTCGCCTGCGGGGACTGCGCGGCGGTGGATGGGGACTGCGCGGCGGTGGATGGGGGCTGCGCGGCGAGATCGGGGCCGGGGGT
>DASZWV010000102.1:0-14569 GCA_035546115.1 Phycisphaerales bacterium | reverse complement strand
CAGCCAGCAGGGCACGATGGGCACGTCGGTGCCGCCAGCGATCATGCCGATCCCGCTCTTCACCGGCAGCATCTCCCCATCGCGCGAGCGCGCCCCCTCGGGAAAGAGCACAAAGCCGCAAGGCTCGCCGACCAGCCGCTCGCGCAGCTCGACGAGCGCGTGCCGCCCGCGATTGGCTCGGTACATCGGCAGCGCGTTGAGCATGAGCGACGCGAACATCGTCACGACCGGCGTCTCGAAGAACACATCCGCCGCGGCGATCGGGAAGATGCGGTCGCGCATCCTGGTCGAGAGCGGCGCGGCCAGCGCCAGCACGTCCAGATGGCTGCTGTGGTTGGCCACGATGATGAACGGAGGCTCCTTCGGCAGCCGCTCCGGGTTGTGCACCTCCAGGCGGTGGTAGATGCGCATCACGGTGCGCACCGACGACCACCACGCCGCGTGCCCGATGGAGCCGACGAGCCCGGACTCGCGCTTGAGCGACTTGGCCCGCTGCAGGGGCGGCAGTCCGTGGTCCTTCGCGGGCTGGTACCGCCAGTCGCTCATCGCTCACCGCGCTCCGAACAGTGGACCGGTGATGATGCGGATCGGCTGATCGAGCCCGAACCCGCCGTGGAAGTACCCGATGTAGTGGAACAGCGCCGGCGCCGCCAGCAGCAGGCTGTTGCACCGATCCAGCACGCCGCCGTGCCCGGGGATGAGCGCACCCATGTCCTTGATCCCCACGTCGCGCTTCACGCTGGAGATCGTGAGATCGCCGAGAATCCCGCCCAGGCTGAGCAGGATGCCGATCGCGATCAGGTGGTGCGTCTCGGAGAGATTGGTGTACAGCACGTGCCGGCCGACAAGCCAGACCGTCAGCGTCGTGAGCACCATCGCACCGACCGCGCCCGAGAGCGTCTTGCCCGGGCTCGTGCTCGGCGCGAGCTTCGGGCCCTTGATCGTTCGCCCCACGCAATACGCGTACACGTCGTTGAGCCCGACGCACATCAGCAGCAGGAGCATCGGCCGGCGGTAGTCCGCATCGTTGGCCATGTAGCCGAGGTGCCCGAGGCACAGCCCGAACAGCAGCATGCTCAGCGCCGCGAGCGACACCCGCTGCAGATAGCCCCTGGGTTTATCACGCAGGATCGCCGCCGCGGCGATGATCACGATCGAGATCCCCGGCACGGCGACGAACAGGTCGTACCAGTTGTCCAGGGCGGCGAAGTTCAACGCGAGAATCGCGATGACGACGATCGCCGACATCGTCTTCTCGCGAAACAGCCCCGTCGCCCGCGAGAACTCGCGATAGCACAGCAGGCTCAATATCGTGAACAGCAGGATGGTCGGCAGCTTCCCGAGCAGGATCGGCAGCGCGACGATCGGCGCCATCACGCACCACGCGAGCGTGCGCTTGACCAGCTCGGCGCGCAGCTCGGGCCTCAGCCTGCCGGACAGCGCCAGCGCCCCGACCACCGCCAGCGCGACGATCAGGATGCCGGCATTGATCTCCAGCAGCAGAAGCACGCCGGGATCCGAGAGCGAGCCCTCGAAGCCGATCAGCGGACGAGCGGGTTGGATTGGCTGCGTTTGGTCGAGCATGCGTGCCGCGGCCAATCAGGGCGTGCCGCGGGCCCGCAGAATACCCCAAGCACGCACGATGCGTCGGATCGCCGTAAGCACGCACCCGACACACACAACCAGCAGCACGATCCCGGGCGCCGCCAGCCCGTGCCAGGTGGCCAGCGTCCAGGCCTCCGGGGCCAGGCCCATGAACGCCGCGGCGACCGTCACCAGGAACATCCGCTGCTGCTTGGCCATCGGCCCCCGGAAGTCGCTCGGCGCCCCCGCCGCCCGGGCCGCGGCGCGGACATACGCGACGAACACCGCGAGCGCCGCGGCCAAGTATCCCAGCGGCACGTTCGAGCCGACGGCATATCCGAACCCGGCGAGTGCGGCCATGTCGGAAACTCGATCCGGGATGTCGTTGTACAACTCGCCCACCGGCGAGGTCTCGTTCCGCTCCATCGCCACCATGCCGTCGAGCATGTTGCAGATGAGCCGCAGCTGCACGAGCACGCCCCCGCAGATCCACAGCCAGCGGGCCGTCCGGGCGTCGGCGATCCCCGTGGCGGCAAAGCACGCCCCCGCCCACAGGCACGCGAGCATCCCGAACACCGAGATGATGTTCGCCGTGACGCCCCACCGGGCCAGCGCCCGGGCGGCGACGATCCAGATGCGCAGGTTGCGGCTGCGGATGGGGCGGCGATCGGCGGATGGGGGCATCGCATCGGCCATGGGCCCGCATGGTACCGCGCCGGTCCCCCGCTCAGTCGATGAGCGCCGGCTCCGCCTTCGCCTTCACCGCTTTCGGCGCCGCCCCCATCGGCGCCGAATGGGCCAGCATCCGGTTGATCGCCTCGAGGGCGTGCCCGCGAGCCTCGGGATGCACGAGGATCCGGTTCACCACCTTCCCCGCGGCCAGATTGTCCAGAACCCAGCACAGGTGCGCCTGGTCGATGCGATACATCGTCGTGCACAGGCACTGGCAGTCCGAGAGAATCCGCACGTGCACGCCGCGCTCCGCGCTCTCGCGGGCAAGACGGTTCACCAGGTGCACCTCGGTGCCCACCGCCCAGTGGCTCCCCGGCTTGGCCTCGCGCAGCGTTCTGATGATGAACTCGGTCGAGCCCGCGAGGTCCGACTTGTCCACGACCTCCTTCACGCACTCCGGGTGCACCAGGATCGTCGTCCGCTCCGATGCGGGCTTGCCGGCGTCGGTGGCACGGATCTCGTCGCAGTGCTCCGGCCGGAACAGCTTGTGCACCGAGCAGTGTCCGGCCCACAGAATCACCTTTGAGCGCAGCAACTCCTCCGGCGTCGTGCCGCCCAGGTTGTCGCCGCGCGACTGCCGGCGCGGGTCGTAGACGCACGTCTCGGTCTTCACATCAAGCCCGAACGTCGCCGCCGTGTTCCGCCCGAGATGCTGATCGGGCAGAAAGAGCACCTTGATCTCCTCGCCCTTCTTGCGAGGCTTCGTGCCGCCCGCCATGGCCCACTCGAACATCCGCGCCGCGTTCGACGATGTGCACACGATCCCGCCGTTGCGCCCCACGAACGCCTTGATCGCCGCCGTCGAGTTGATGTACGTGATGGGCACGATCCGCCCGGACCACTTCTGGCCCTTCAGCGCGCCGTGGATCAGATCCCACGCCGCGAGGGCATCGTCATAGTCCGCCATGTCCGCCATGGAGCACCCGGCGGAGAGGTCCGGCAGAATGACGTTCACATCCTCCGGCGTGAGCAGGTCCGCCGTCTCCGCCATGAAGTGCACGCCGCAGAACACGACATGCTTGGCCCCGACCTCCGCGACCTTGGAGGCCGCCAGTTGCGAGAGTTTGAGCGAGTCCCCCGTGAAGTCGGCGTGCTGGATCACATCGTCGGCCTGGTAGTGGTGGCCAAGGATGACCAGTTGACCGCCCAACTCCTTGCGGCGCACAGAGATGCGCTCGGCCAACTGCGCCGCCGAGGCCTTCACGTACTCGTCTGAGAGTGAGGGCTGCCAGAGCATACCGAATCGTATTCAGGCCGCGGCCTGAAGCCCCTCGCGATGCAGGTACCGCACGGCCACCCGCTGGCGATGCTCGCCGAGGGCCTCGGACCGCACGACGATCCCGCGCAGCAGGCCCGAGGAAGGCACCACCGCCCGATTGTTGAGCGCCAGGCCCACATCGAGCGTCTCTCCCTTCTCGAAGGGGCGGTCGGTCTCCGCTTCCAGCAGGGCTCCGCCGAAGGAGAGGTCCTTCGAGACAATGGGAATGAACTGGCGGTTCGCGGCCCGGAAGACCTTCCCGGATCGGCTCACCTCGAATCGCCGATGCGAGCGGCGATCCTTGAGGGCCGAGTGGGGCTTGTCGTGATTGGCGGTCGTGGACATGGTGGACTCCCGTCGTTGCAGGTCATTGGGTATCGGACCGGGGTTGTGCCGGGTTGAGCCTCCTTGTCGGCCGACCCGTGAGAAGACACGCAGCGTCCTCCCTGTTATCGGGGAAGCCACACGTGCCCACCCCCTCCGCATCTACGATTCCGCGTGATCCAACTCGGCGTCAACATCGACCACGTCGCGAGCGTGCGCAACGCTCGATATCGCGGCCCGCTCGTAGAAGACGGCGAGCCCGACCCCGTGCGCGCCGCGCACGAGGCCGAGCTCGGCGGCGCCGACGGCATCACCGTCCACCTGCGCGAAGACCGGAGGCACATCCAGGACCGCGACCTCGGCCTGCTCAGAAGCCTTGTCAAAGTGAAGCTCAACCTCGAGATGGCCGCGACGGATGAGATGATCGGCATCGCGGCCAGGCTCATGCCGCACACGGCGATGCTCGTGCCCGAGGGTCGCCAGGAGGTCACCACCGAGGGCGGCCTCGACGTCGCGGGCCAGGCCGCGCGCATGAAGGACGTCGTGGCGCGTCTCAAGGGCGCCGGCCTCATCGTCTCCGCGTTCATCGATCCGGATGAGCGGCAGGTCGAGGCGTGCCGCGTCGCGGCCTTCGATGTCTGCGAGGTGCACACCGGCCCCTACGCCAGCGCGTTCGCCAAGTGCGGCGGCGACTTCCGCCGCAAGGAACTCGCCGCGGAACTCGAGAAGGTGCGGAGGGCCGGCGAACGGATCAGGGCGGCCGGAATCCGCTTCAATGCGGGCCACGCCCTGAACTACCACAACGTCGGCCCCATCGCCTCGCTCCCGGGCATCGCCGAGCTGCACATCGGCCACGCGATCGTGAGCCGCGCCATCTACATCGGCCTGCGCGAGGCCGTGCGCGAGATGAAAGCACTGATGGTCGCCGCGGCCAAGTAGTTCCTCCCTTTCGATCACACCCGAACCATGCCACACCTGACCTTCGACGGGCTGTTCACCGCCGACAACCTGGCCGCGCTCCTGACGCTCACCGGCCTCGAGATCGTTCTCGGCATCGACAACATCATCTTCATCGCCATCTTGGTCGGGCGGCTACCCGCGGCCCAGCGCGACCGCGCCCGCATCATCGGCCTCGCCGCGGCGATGCTCATGCGCATCGCGCTGCTCCTGTGCATCACCTGGGTGATGAGCCTCAACAGCACGCTCTTCCATCTCCCAATCGTGGACCACGAGGTCACCGGCAAGGACCTCGTCCTGCTCGTCGGGGGCCTCTTCCTCGTCGGCAAGAGCGTGCTCGAGATCCACCACAAGATCGAGACCGGCGGCGCCGTCGAGGCCGTCCCGCACGAGCACGCGCCGAAGGGCGCGAGGATGGGCCGGGGCTTCGCCGCCGCCATCGTGCAGATCATGCTCCTCGACATCGTCTTCAGCCTCGACTCGGTGATCACCGCCGTCGGAATGGCCCAGCGGCTCGAGGTGATGATCGTGGCGGTCATGGCCGCGGTCGGCGTGATGCTCGTCTTCAGCGGCTACATCGCCCGGTTCGTCGAGCGCCACCCGACCATCAAGATGCTCGCGCTCTCGTTCCTCATTCTCATCGGCGTGATGCTCGTCGCCGACGGGTGCGGCCAGCACGTGCCCAAGGGCTACATCTACTTCGCGATGTTCTTTTCGCTCATCGTCGAGATGCTCAACATCTGGGTGCACACGCGCGCCAAGAAGATCGCGGGCGGATCCAAAGCCACCGCCGGCTGATCACGCGGTCTGCGTCCACGCCGCCGGGTCCTGCTTGTAGTACCCCCTGAGCGCGTCGTACAGCCGCGCGTGATGCGAGCGCAGCTCCTGCGGCCGCTCGAAGAACGCCTCGCTCGCCACGGCGAAGAACTCCCCCGGGTTCGTCGCGCCGTACGGGTTCAGCACCGTCGGCACGCCCAGCGCGCTGGCCCGGCCCAGGGCGATGTACTCCCCGGTCATCACGTTCTTCCAGTTCTCGAGCTGCTCGCGAGATTCCAGCAGCGGCGTGCCGTTCACCGCCCCGTCGAGCATGTCGAGCTTGTGCGCAAACTCGTGGATCACCACGTTGTGCCCGTCGGACCCGTCGATCCCGCCGCGCTTCGCGTCCGCCCACGACAGGATCACCGGCCCCTGGTGCCACGCCTCGCCCAGGCACGCGAAGTTCTCGCTCATGATCGTGACGGGCCCGATCGGCGCAACCGGCCGCGGCCCGCTCGAAGTGAACCCCGCCGGATACACCAGCACCGACTCCACGTTCGGGTACAGCTCATCCCTCAGCGGATCCAGGCCGAGCCCGAGCAGCAGCAGCCCCGCCTGCGCCGCGATGGTCAGTTTCATCGCGGGCGTCAGGCCGCGCTCCTTGAGCTCGCCGCACGGCTCCCAGTGCTTCTCGGCCACGAGCACGCGCGCGAAATCGCGCAGCTTCTTCCGGGCGGCCTCGGGCAGCTTCTTGTAGAGCGCGACCTGCTCATCCAGCGCCCGCTCCGCGCTCTCATCCATCGGACGTTCGAGCAGCTTGCGACGGCGACGGGCTGTCAGAAATGGAACCAGCATCATGGACCCCTGCACATACACCCGCCCCACCCAAGGCGATACCGGCGGATGCGAACCGCGTGCCACGTGCTTCCACTTATCTATGTTGCCGGGAATACGCGGGTTCGCGGGTTTCGGGTGCCGGATTGGCAGGGCGTTCAGCCCTCATCCAGCGCCAATCGGCACATGAGCTCGATGCCCGTTTCAAGGGCGTCGTCGTTGAAGTCGTATTCCGGTTGGTGCAGCGACGGGTATTCCTTCACGCCGCGTGGCTTCACGCCAAGTATGAAAAAGCACGCCGGCACGTGGTGCCCGTAGTACGAAAAGTCCTCGCCCCCGAGCGATGGATGCGGCACCGGCCGCACGCGCTCGCCCCCGAGCGTCTCCTCCGCGATGCGGAAGAACCTCGCGGTCGCCTTCTCGTCGTTGAACGTGACCGGGTACCCCTCTTCCCACGCGATCTCGGCGCGGCAGCCCATCGCGCCCGCGACGCCCTCCGCGATCTCATAGAACCGCCGCTTGCCCAGCACGCGCGTCTCCGGATCCAGCGTGCGCATCGTGCCCGAGAACGTCACACGCTCGGGGATGATGTTGCGGGCCGTTCCGCCGCTCACCGTGGCGATCGTCACGACGATCGAGTCCTGCGGCGCCACGTTCCGGCTCGCGATCGTCTGCAGCGCCACGATCATCTGCGACATCGCCACCACCGGATCGGCCGAGAGCTGCGGATACGCGGCGTGCGCCTGCGTGCCGCGCACGGTCACCACGAAGTTGTCCGTCGCGGCCAGCAGCGGCCCGGGACGCGAGCCGACCACGCCGACCTCGTACTGCGGCCATCCGTGCAATCCGTAGATCTCTCGCACCCTCGGCCCCAGCACCGCGCCGCTCAGCACCCCATCCTCGCACATCCGCTTGCCGCCCGCCCCGCCCTCCTCCGCGGGCTGAAAGACGAGCGTCACGGGGTTCGGCCGGTGCGGCACGCCAGACAGCACCCGCGCCACTCCGAGCAGATTGGCCGTGTGCCCATCATGCCCGCACGCGTGCATCACGCCGCGCACCGTCGATGAATACTCGCGTCCCGTGCGCTCCTCGATGGGGAGCGCATCCATGTCCGCCCGAAGCGCGATCGCCCCGCGTGCCTCCGCCCCCGCCACCGTCGCCGGGATGTGCGCCAGCACGCCCGTTCCGCCCGCCAGTCCGCCCCTGTGCGCAACGCCGAGCCGCTCGAGCTCCTCGACCACGACCCCGCTCGTGCGCCGCTCCTGGTACGCCAGTTCCGGATGCGCGTGCAGATCGTGCCGGATGCGGACGACGCCGGAAAGCGCTTGGCGGATCAGGGGCTTCAGATCGGTCGCGGCCATGCGCAACGGTACGCCCCGGGCCGCGTCAGCCGAAGATGCTCTCGCACAGGGCCATCGTCTGGTCAACAACGTCCGCGACGTCCTCCAGGTCGGGCACGACGATGTCGTCCGCCGGCGGCAGCCACGTCGAAAGCTCCTTCGCCATGTCCGGATCCACCGGCACGTTGCGAGACTCGCTCATCGCGAGCGTCCGCTGGGTCTCCCCGGACAGCAGGAAATCGGCCAGCGCGATCGCGCCCGCGGGGTTCTGCCCGCCGCGCACCCGCGAGACCATGTTGGGCAGCATGAGCGTCCCCGTCTGCGCGTAGGGCTGGAACTCGCCCCAGCGCGGGTTGTTCTTCTGGATCAGCTTCGCGCCCGGGTTCGGGCACTTGATGAACGCCATGTCGATCGGCCACTTCTCGCGCTGCCCGGCGAACACATCGTCGGAATCGGCGAACCCGAGATGGATCTCGCCCGTCCCCACGGCCCGCGCCACGGCGCTGTTGCCGTCGTAGATCCGCACGCCCGCATCCTTCAGTTGACGAAGCCAGTCGCCCGCCGCCCCGCGCCCCCACCCGTTCACGAGGCTCGCGATGTGGCCGCGCGTGGTCCCGAACTCCGGTCGCGCCATGCCGATGTGCCCCGCGAAGGGCTCCGCGGCCAGCGGCGCGTACGAGATCGGCACATCCTCCCTCTTCAGGTGCTTCGTGTTGAACGCCAGCACGCGGGCCCTGGAACCGAACGCGTACCAGCGCGGGCCCGTCGCCCCCGTCGCCTTGTCCTCCAGCCAGCGCTGGTCGCGCAGCAGCCGCGGCCAGCCGCCCTTCTCCTTCATCTCGTTCTCGGCCACCGGGCTCGTCGTGTCGTCCAGCACGCCCGCCCGCGCCAACCGCAGCGTGCCCATCGGCTCGCTGAACCAGCACGCGTCGGCCCGCGGCCGATCCTTCTCCTGAAGCAGGCGCGTCACCAGACCCGTCGTCTTCGTCGCCTCCGTGTCGAAGACCGGATTCACCGCGATGCCTGTCTTCCTGGTGAATGTTTCGAAGATCGGCTTGGCGAGATCAGAATCCGCCGAGCAGTACACCACGATCGAGCGCTTCGCCTGCGCCGGCGGCGGCGGCGGAGTGGGTGTCGGCGCTCCCGGGCCGGGCTTGGCCGCGGTCTTCGTGGGCGTCTCGGCCGATTTCTGACAGGCCGCCAGCAGCGTCGCCGCCCCCAGCGCGACAGCCTGACGGCGCGTGAGCCTCCGTGCGTCGCGTCGATTGGTCATTCCGGATTGTTGCACTTCGAACCTATCGGCAGGAATCGGGGCCTACTTGCCGGCGTCCTTGGCGTCCTGGGCGGGCTTCGCGGGCGCCGCGGGTTTCTCCGAACCCGCATCCTTCGCCGCGTTCTTGTCGCCCTTCTTCAGGTTGCCGAAGTAGCTCTTGATCGCGTCGTGGAACTCCCGCGGGATCGTGTTGTTCTCCATCGCGTCCGAGGCGCCCTGCTCGGCCTTCGTGACCGTCGCGACAAACTCCGCGTGGCTCTCGCCCCGCACCGAGTCGCCCTCCACCAGCCGGCTGGAAACCGTCGGCCCCTGCCCCTTGATCCCCATGTCCTTCTGCTTGGTTGTCTCAAAGTCCGAGTGCGCCGAGTCGCCCTGGCCGCCCTGGGCCCGCCCGCCGCCCCCGGTGCGCGGGCCGTTGCCGCGGTTGCCCATGGAGTTGCTCCAGTTGGCGCTCCACTCCTGCCGGCCGCCCGAGCACTTGTTGCCCCCCTTGCACTGGCTGTCGCCGCTCTTCATGCCCGCACACTCGCCCTCCTTGTCGCCGTCGCCGGGGTTCTGGCACATCCCCGCCATCTTCCCCTGGCACTGGCTCTTGGCCGCGTCCGCAAGGTCCATCTCCTGCTTGAGCTGCTCGAGCTGCGAGAGCTGCTTCTGCATCTGGCCCGCGGCCTGCTCGGCGCCCTGCTTGTCGCCCGACTGGGCCGCCTGCGACATCCCGCTGCACGCCTTGGAGAGCGAGTCCATCGCGCTCTTGCACTGGCTCTGGCACTGCGACTGCTCCTGCAGGCTCTTCTTCTGCTCGGCCGTCAGGTTCTTCGCCGCGTCGAGGGCCTTCTTCAACTCCGCCGGGTCCGACGCCTTCTTCGGATCGATCCCCGCGTTCTTGAGCGCGTTCTCCAGCGACTGCTTGTTCTTGCCCAGCTCCGCGAGCTGCTTGGAAAGATCGTTCAACTGCTCGGCCAGCGCCTTCTTCTCCGTCTCGTTCATCGAGCTGCTCGAGAGCTGGTCCTTCATCTTCTCGAGCGCCTTCTCGGCCGCCTTGAAGTTGCCCGCGGCCATCGCCTTGGCCAGCTCGCTCGTCTCCTGCCCCGGCGTGTTCAACTGCTTGAGCTGGTTCTGGACCGCGTCCAGCTTCTGCCCCTTCTCGCCGTTGCGAAGCTGGTCGAGCCGCTCCGACAGCGTCGTCAGGTCCTTCAGAGACTGCTTGCGGATCGCCTCCGGATCGCGCGGCTCCGGACGGTCGTTGGCCGCCGGCTGGTCCGGGTCCTTCTCCAGACCCAGCTTCTCCATCGTCTCTTCCTGGAACTTCTTCACATCCACCGCGTCGGACTTCGCCTGCTTGATCTGGAACTGCAGCTTCTCCTGCGCAACCTGCTGGGCCCGCCAGCCGAGCACATCCAAACGCGGGAAGGTCCAGTAGATGATCCCAAACGCGATCGCCAGCGCGAACGGCACCGGCCAGAAGCGCGGCGCCGCGATGGGCACCGCCTGCGCCACGCGCACGCCCCGAGCCTTCTGCACCGCCGACTCCACCGTCACCCGCGCCCACGGATCCTCATTCTGATACCGCTCCACGCTCAGCGCCGTCGAGAGCGACTCCTTCAGGTTCGCGCCCTCATCCACCCGCCGCGCCACCGCCGCCTTGGACGGCCGCGCGACGATCGCCCACACGACCCCGCCGACCAGCGCAGCCCCGCCGCACGCGTAGGCGATCGTCTTCCAGTCAAACGTGAGCCCCACCACGCGCTCCACGATCCGCGCGACGATCAGCCCGAGCACAATCCCCGAAGCAACGGCGATCACGCCCTTGATGAAGTTCGTCACGGCCAGACGCATCGCGGCCGCGGAAAGGACCCTGTTGATCTCGTGCATGCGACAACTCCCCAGTGGCGACAGCGACCCGATCACCGTCCGATGGCCGCCCAACGCCTGTGGTACCAGTGTATTCGGATCGGGGAGGCACTCCGTTCGCGAATCTCCGGAGAAACCCGTCTGGGCAACCGTACGGAAGCCGATCGGACAGATCGGTCGATTTGCACGATCGCTCCGGCCCGCCCATGATCGGTCCTTGCCATGGGCTCGGGCGTCTTCCACATCCCTCGACGGCAGACTCCCGAGCAGATCGAGAGCCTGTTCGCCGCCCAGCGAACGGGCGACCGCCTCGGGCTCGGCATCCACCTCGCCCTCGCGATCGGCGCCTGCTTCATGGCCGGCTGGCCGACCAGTTTCGTCGAGTTCGCGGCCCTCCCGCTCCTGGTCTGCTTCCTCATCAGGATGACCGGCTGGCACCGGATGCTCGAGCCCCTTGCGTTCGATCGACTGATGCGCCTGCTGCTGGCATGGGGCGCGTGGGTCTGCCTGAGCCTCATCTGGACGGTCGGCCGCGGCAAGCAGGAGCACGGCTCCGCGCCCGCCTGGCTCATGGATGTGCGCGACCTGCGGTTCCTGGCGCTGGCGGTGGTGATCTGGCCCGTGCTCGATCGCCGCACGTGGCTGATCGCGGCCGTCATGGCGGGCATCGCCTTTGGGCAGGTCTCCCAACTCGTGCATCTCACCGGCGTGATCGGCGGCTGGCCGTCGGTCACGTTCGGCCGGGCCGCGGGGCGCATCAGCGGCTGGTGGGATCCGGTCTCGGGCGGCACGGTCCTCTGCGCGGGCCTCGGGCTCTGGCTCGCGCCGGCGCTGTGGGGACCAAGAGCGCGCATGCGCCTGTGGGGAACGCTCGGAGTGCTGGCCACGCTCGGCTGTATCGCGCTGACCGGCACGCGCGGCGCCTGGGTCGGCGCGGCGGCGCTGGTGCCCGTGGCCATCGTGGTCCGCCTCGTGCACCGCCGCGCCCGCCGACAAGCGCTCTGGCCCTTCGGCATCGCGATGGCGTGCGTGGCGATCCTCGCGTGCGGCGCGGCCTGGTTCGCCCTGCACCACAGGCACGCCGCCGATGAGATCGGAATCCAGCAGCGCTTCCAACGAGGCATCCAGGAGGTACGCAACGGGTTCGGCACCGAAGGGTGGCGCACCGACACCGGCATGCGCATCGCCATGTGGCAGTGGGCCCTCGCCGAGTGGCGCACGCACCCGATCCTCGGCGTCGGCGCGGGCGGGTTCCAGCCCTGGGTGCGCGTGCGAAACCCCGCCGATGCCGAGCGCCTCGGTGCGCCCGCCGGCGCCATCCCCGGCGTGCACGCCCAGGCGCACTCGACATACTTCCACACGCTCGCCACGCTCGGCAGCGTCGGGTTCGTCCTGCTCATCGGCGTGCTGGGCACGGCGGTCGTCTCCGGCCTGCGCCGATCGGGGGATGAGCACCCGAGCGTCGTGGCCGAATCACTCGCGATGGGACCGGCGCTGGCGATCCTCGGTCTCGCGTGCGCGGGCCTGTTCGACACCATCACCGTGAACCAGCAGCCCTCGTATCTGCTCTATCTCCTCGCCGCGATGTGCCTGCCGTCGCGCCCGCGCGAGGCATCGGCCGCCGCGGCCACCGCGCATTCGGTACGGGGCGTGGGAAGTGCGCGGAGCGGGGGAGGCGCGGCGTGAACGTCCTCATCATCAGCGGCCGCACCGCCCGCCAGCCCTGGACCTCGAGCGCGCTCGTCGCCGGCATCTGCCGCGCCCTCGCGTCCCGCGGCCACGCGGTCACCCTCGCCTGCCAGAGCCTCGACGATCCGGCGCAGTTCGCCTCGTGCTCCGCCCGCCACGAGTTCGACACGTTCGACCAGACGGCGACCGACTGGCCGCTCATGTTCGCCGCGTGGGCCCGCCGAAAACAGCGCACCATCGCCCACGATGTCAGCCTCTCCCTCTCGCGCACCGCCGGCGGCGATGTCTGGATGCCCGTCGAGCCCGGCGGCCGGTCCTGGCTCGCGCGGGCCCGCCGCACGCTCTCGGTCAAGTCCCTCGCGATCGCGCTCGCGCGCAACCACGGGGCGATTCGCTCCTGGGCCGTCGACGCGGCATTCGCCGCCCCCCGCGTCGGCGACGGCTCGCTCCGGCGCGTGATCGCCGTGGGCGCGACCAGCACGGGCGAGGCGACACGCGCACTGCACCGCGTGCATGGCCTCGGCGAGCGCGTCGTCAAGGCGGAGCCCTTCGGCGTCGTCGAGCCGCCGCCCAAGCAAGCCCTTGCGCACCTGCGAGACGATGCACGCCGATCACTCGCAATCCCGTCCGAGCGACGGGTCCTCCTCGTCAGCGCTCCTCTCCCCGTCGGCTCGTCCATCGACGGCCTGATCGAAGCGGTCAGAGAGCTCGGCGACCACGACCAGGCCCGCGGCCCGATGCTCCTGGTGCTCGCTCGCGATTGCTACGCCCTCCACGCCCGCGCCCGCCGCCTCGGCGCAGACCGCCACGTGCGGATCACCGGCCTCACCGAGCGCATGGACGCCGCCCTCGCCGCGGCCGACGCCGTCGCCCTTCCGCACAAGGCCGAGGGCGGCCTGTTCGCCTCCGGGGCCACCGGCCGCCTCGGCGTCGACGCCCTCCGCTTCGGCAAGCCGATCCTCGCCCTCTCCGGGGCCGGGGGCTACGGCCTCGCGCGACTGCGCGCCCCCTCGCAAGACTTCCCCGGCCTGGTCGTGGACTATCCCACATCCGCCGCGTGGATGCGGGCGATCCGTCAGGTCGGCGACGACGGCTGGCTGGAGCGAACCTCCGCCGCCGCGCGGTCGCTCGGCGAGCCCATGCGCTTCGAGCGGCTCGTCGATCGGCTGGAAAACGTCCTCTCCGAGGCCGCGGCCGAACGCGCTGCCGAACTGGGCCGGCGCTGACGCCCGCGGGCGCCCGCGTTCATACCCTTCCCGCTTCCCCATGAGCACCGTATCCGCCCAGCCCGTGCGTCCCTCGATTCGCCCCTCCGCGCCGGCCGAGAACCTGCCGGAGCGCGCCCGAAACGCGCTGAAAGACGGCGTCGAATCGCTCCTCGGCAAGCTCCGCTCCGATCGCGCCCCCGCATCCGCCCCGCACGGCCTTCACTGGTGCGCCGAACTCGAGGGTGATTCCATCCTCTCGAGCGAGTATCTGCTCATGAAGCTCATCCTCGGCCAGGAGAACGACGAGGACGTGTGGAATGACAATGGAGAGGGTGGCCCTGGCAGCTCGCCCGCCAGTGGTGAGCCCATGGGCCTCCCGAAGAAGGTCGGCCGCCAGACCCTCGACCGAATCGCCAACCACCTGAGATTGGTCCAGCGCGAAGACGGCACCTGGGGCCAGTACCCCGGCTCTCCCGCCGACCCGAGCGCCTGCGCCAAGGCCTACCTCGCCCTCAAGGCCTTCGGCGATTCCCCCGACGCCCCGCACATGCGCAAGGCCCGCGAGGCGCTCCTCGCCCTCGGCGGCGCCGAGAAGTGCAACACCTTCAGCACGTTCTATCTCGCCTGCCTCGGGTGCGTCTCCTGGGATGCCTGCCCCGCGATCCCGACGGAGATCGTCCTCCTGCCGCGCTGGTTCCCCTTCCACATGGACAAGGTCGCCGCGTGGACGCGGACGATGATCCTCCCACTGGCGATCTGCTCC
>DASZWV010000101.1:0-2059 GCA_035546115.1 Phycisphaerales bacterium | reverse complement strand
TGGTTGGTCGCGGAGTTGACCTGCCCGGAGATGCGGGCCATCGCCACCGTCCGCACCAGGTTCGACTGGTTGAACTCGTTGGTGATCGCCGGATCCGTCGGCGTGGCCTCCCATGCCTGGTCGGAGGTCGTCGCCCCGTTGAAGCTGCCCGTGGTCGTCGGCCCGTGCAGGCGGAACGCCCCGCCCTGGAGCACGAACGGCTGGGCCGGCGTCTGCGAAGTGTCCATCGCGTACCGGTGGAAGAACGTCTTGTCGAAGTCGCCGTCGCGCACGTACTTCAGGAAGTTCGCCACGGTGATGGGCGCCGCCGAGTCGAAGAGCTCGAAGTCGATGTCGCCGAAGTTCGTCTGCAGGCGCACCACCGTGTCCGACGGGTTGGTCAGGTCGGAGATGAGCGGGAAGTTCGTCAGCGAGAGCATGGACCTCTGCTCGAGCCCTTCCATCATCGGGCCGCGCCCCCTCGACCAGCTCGTGCGTCCCCCGATCCGACGAACACCCTTCCGGCCCCGGCGTGTGACGTTGTCGTGCATGACAGCGAAGCTCCTGAGAAACGCGATTCCGTCTTGGCCTGCTTGCCCCTCCCGCTCCGTCGCCCCCTGGGCCATTCCGCGATCATGGCGGCCGGCATCCGTGCCAGTGTAGGTCAATCCCTCGCGCTCGCCGGTCCCCTCCCCCCCTGAGCCGGCCCCCGCCAAGCCGTCGGCCCCACGCCGTCAGGGCGCACCGTTCAACCGCCATCCCTCTTGGCACCCGTTCCGCACGCTTCGGGGGAAGGGTTCCGTTCCACCCCCGGCCCCCGGCTTTCTCGCGGCCTTTCCTACGATCTCGGCCCCTCATGCCCGAGCCTTCCGTACTGACCCACACGCCGGACGGCCAGCCGCGCCCCGCGGCCGCCCTGCTCCATGGCCTCAGACAACCGGTTCGGGTGGACATGCCCGCGCCGCCCATCACCCCGCCGACCCGGGTGGTCGCCGTCATCCCATGCTACAACCGGCCCGATGACGCCCGGAACCTGCTCAACGACCTCGCCGGGTTGGTGTTGTCGCACATCGATCTTCGGGTTCTTCTGGTGGACAACGCCTCTGACCAGGCCTTGTCTTCGATGCCGAGTCCGGCGGGTGTGCGTCTTGAGCACCTGCGGCTGGAGACCAACACCGGCGGAAGCGGGGGGTTCAACGCGGGCATCGCACACGCGATGTCGCTCGCCGACCCGCCGGACTTCATCTGGCTTCTGGACAGCGACGCCCGGGTGGAACCGGGTGCGCTCGAGCCGCTTGTTGACGCGATGGCGTCACACCCCGAGTTGCGGGTCGCGGGCTCGTCGCTCGGGGACCCGGTGACGGGGGAAGTCTTCGAACTCGGCGGGCATGTCGATCGGCGATCGGGGCTGCTGGTGCAGCCGCGGCCGACCGCGGAGGCCCTGTCGCGCGGCGTGATCCCCGTGGAGTACGTGGCCGCGTGCAGCATGCTCGTCCGGGCGAGCGCGATTCCCGATGCGGGCCTGATGCCCGAGGTGTTCGTGAACGGGGATGATGTGGGCTGGTGCCTGCGGCTGGGACGGGCGCACGCGGTGGGGGAGCGGGGCTCCCAAGGCGATTGGGTCGCGGTGGTGCCGCGCTCCCGGGCCCGCCATCCGCACCACGACAAGATGCACACGTGGGGGCGGTACTACATCGCCCGCAACGCGTTCGGGCCGGTCGATGTGCTCAGTCTGGGCGTTGCGGCGCGCTTCCGGCGGGCCATGCGCGAGGTGCTGCGGGCGACCCTCCAGCAGTGTATGAATCGCCCCGATCTTGCGGGGCTGCACATGGCGGGCCTGCGCGACGCTCGTCGCGGCCGCACAACCGGGCCGGCGCCCGCGGGCACGGTTCGCTTCGAGGCGTTCGAGCCCTTGTCGCGGCTTGGCGAGCGGCTCAAGGGGCTTGCCGGGCTGCGGGCGCAGGTCACGATCGAGGCGGGATTCGTGCTGTCGCCGTCCATTGCCGGCACGCTGGGTGAGCAGCTGCGCAGCGCGGGCCTCGCCGCGCCGCCGCCCGCACCCCCGGGCACGCCAGCGGGC
>DASZWV010000100.1:0-2931 GCA_035546115.1 Phycisphaerales bacterium | reverse complement strand
CGCATCCTCCACATATCAACCCGCTTGATCCTCGGCGGCTCGCAGGAGAACACCGTGCTCTCGTGCGAGGGGCAGGCTCGCCTCCGGCACGATGTGCATCTGGCCTTCGGGCCGATCTACGGTCCGGAGGGGTCGCTGCTGGAGCGGGTGCAGAAGTTCCGGACGGCGGATGGGCGGGGGATCACGACGCATGTGGTGCCGCATCTGGTGCGGGAGGTGCGACCGGTCGCGGACCGGTGTGCGTTCGGAGAGTTGTACCGGCTCATCAAGGACCTCAAGCCGGACATCGTGCACACGCACTCATCGAAAGCGGGCGTGCTGGGGCGGGCCGCGGCGTGGGCCGTGCGACGCGATTGCCCGCGGGCCGACGGCCCGCCCGTTGCTCAAGCGAGCCCACACGCGCTCTACACATCGACGGGCGGCATCGTCGCGGGAGGTGCAGCCCAAGCCTTCTCGAAACTGCCCCGCATGTATCCCGCGATCCTGCACACGATCCATGGGCCGCCGTTCATGCCGGTCGAGGGGAACGCGGCTTCGCGTGCACGGATACGTCTGAAGAACTGGATGTACACACGAGCCGAGCGGTACGCCGCGAAAAGGTGCCAGGTGATCGTGTCCGTCGCGGCTGCCATGACGCGAGAGTTCCTTGCCCGCGGCATCGGGAGGCCGGGGCAGTACGTGACCGTGCGATCGGGGATGGAGGTCGGGCCTTTTCTCAACGCCGCGCCCGGCGAGTCACGCGAGGAGATGCGGGCAAGGCTCGGCATCGCGCCGACCGACTTCGTCGTCGGTACCGTGGCCCGTCTCGCCGAGCACAAGGGCCACGACGACCTGCTCGACGCGCTCGGAGAAGAGATGAAGCGGGACCGGCGCATTAAGCTGCTGTGGGTTGGCGACGGCTGGTGGCGCGAGCGGCTCATGGGACGCGTGCGATCCATGGGCCTCGATGCGAGCGTGATCTCCGTCGGCCTGGTTCCGCCGCAGCAGATCCCCGGCCTCATCCGCGCGATGGATGTGCTCGCCCATCCGAGCTACCGCGAGGGCCTGCCGCGGACTGTTCCCCAGGCCCTGCTCTGCGGCGTGTGCCCGGTCGCGTACGACTGCGACGGCACGGGCGAGATCTGCCGCGACATGCAGACCGGGCGACTCGTGCCGGTGGGTGATCGTGGCAGGCTGCGCGATGCGATCGTCTGGCTCCGCGACCATCCGCGCCAGCGGGCCGAGATGGCCGCCCGCGGGCGCGCCGAGTGCCGCGACGCCTTCAGCGCGGAGACGATGGTGGCGGAACTGGAAGAGGTGTATTCGCAGGCGATCGAGCTTGCGAAGAAGGGATGATGGGATCTGTGCCGCCGTCAGGTTGCCGTGATGCCGCGCTCTTCGGCGCTCACGCACAGATACAGCGCGGCCATGCGGACGGCGAGGCCGTTGGTGACCTGGCGGAAGATGACCGAGCGCGGGCCGTCGGCCACTTCGCCGGCGATCTCTATGCCGCGGTTCATCGGGCCGGGGTGCATGACGATTGCTCCGTCCTTCATCGTCGCGGCGCGCTCGCTGGTGAGGCCGAAGTCGTGGGTGTACTCGCGAGTCGAGGCGAAGGCGGGCGAGGCCTTCTGGGCCGCGCCGTCCTTCTTTTCATCCCCCCCACTTCCATGCCGCTCGAACTGGATGCGGAGCATGTTCACGGCGTCCACGTGCGGGAGCACCGAGTCGAGATCGTGCACGACGCGGCACAGTCCGGCAGGCGCGAGCGACTCGAGCGATTTGGGCGCGAGCGTCGGCGGGCCGATGCAGATCACCTCGGCCCCGAGCTTGGTCAGGCCGGCGATGTTGGAGCGGGCGACGCGCGAGGAGACGATGTCGCCGACAATCGCGACCTTGATGCCGCGCAGATCAAACGAGTCGAGTAGCCCGCCTGCGTTGCCTTGATGTGCCGCTTTGCCATTTGCTATTTGCCATTTGTCTCTGGCCTCAGCCAGCGTGTAGATATCCAGCAGGCCCTGCGTCGGGTGCTCGTGCTTGCCGTCACCCGCGTTGACCACGGCGCACTTGACGGCCTTGGCGGCGACGAGCGCCGCCCCGGCCGCGCGGTGGCGGATGACCATGGCATCCACGCCCATGGCCTCGACGTTGCGGCAGGTGTCGGCGATCGATTCGCCCTTGCTCACGCTGGAGCCGGTCTCCGTGAGGTCGATCACGTCGGCGCTGAGGCGCTGCGAGGCGAGCGTGAAGGAGAGCCGGGTGCGGGTGGAATCCTCGAAGAACAGATTGGCGATGACGCGGCCGCGGAGTGCGGGGACTTTCTTCACCGAGCGATCGGATACGTCGGCGAAGGAGCGGGCGGTGCGGAGGATCGTGCGCATCTCCTCGGCGGAGAGGTCCTGGAGGCCCAAGAGACAGCGACGGTTCCATGTAGATGTTGGATCGGCCGTGGCCGGCACGCTCGATGCCGGTGGGGACGACGAAATGGGATCGGTGCTCATTTTCGAGCGCGACGGTGGGATCGTCTGGGTGGGCACGGGCGATTGTAGTGCCGCGATCAGCCCGCCTTCTTCTGCCCATTCCAACGCGGCCGCGCACCGGGGACCTCGACCGCCACGCCCCCCACCACCCTCGCGCATCCATCGACCAACAGGCGTAGAAGGTTGGCGGCTACGCGCCGCGTAATTTGCACGCGAATCGCACTGACTCGTTTCGTCCTGACTGATTATGTACGATGATCAGCATGCCAATAACCGGTACAACCCGGGATGTCACCCTCCTCCTGTTTGGAGTCGCGTCTGGAGGGGTAATTGGTGCGATCACAGGACTGGTCGTCGTCCATGATTGGGGAGTGGTCCTTCTTGCTGGCCCCGTTGGCTTGGTCGCCGGCGCGATCTCAACCGTGTTCGTTTGGCCGCTCCTGCGTCCGACCAAACTCTCGCAGACTCTGCC
>DASZWV010000099.1:0-6167 GCA_035546115.1 Phycisphaerales bacterium | reverse complement strand
GCCGAACCTCTACCTGGGCAATGGGACGACCTGCACGTCGGCGGTCTGCCACCCGGGCGTGTGCTGCTATCCCAACGCGCAGTGCATCGCCGTGGCCTCGCCGAGCCAATGCCCCTCGTCGGCCTACTTCATGCCCAACCTGACGGCGTGCAACCCGTACCCGTGCGGCGGGGCGTGCTGCAACCTCGCGGTGACGACGACGGGCCAGACGATCTCCGTCTGCTCGTATTCCAATCCGCTCGGGTGCACCGGCCAGTGGCTTGGGCCGTTCACCACGTGCACGCCCAACCCGTGCCCGGGCGTGTGCTGCGACCCGAACGGCGGGTGCCTGGTGGTCCCGGCGTTCGCGTGCTTCGGCCACGGGTACTCGTTCCTGGCCGGGTCGGCCTCGTGCAACCCGAGCCCGTGCGTGGGCGCGTGCTGCCTGCCGCCGAATACCTCGGCCTACGGCAACACCACCGGCACGCACTGTGTCATCACGACCGCGGCCAACTGCCCGCAGGGCCAGTTCCACGGCGTGGGATCGGCGTGCTCCTCGCCGCCCAACACGAGCAACCTGACGACCTGCTGCCCGGCGAACTTCGACGGCATGAACGGGCCGCAGGTGGCGGACATCTTCGCGTTCCTCAACGCGTGGTTCGCCGGGTGCACCGGCCAGCCGGGCGCCCCGTGCTTCGGACGCAACGCCGACTTCAACGGCGGCGGGCTGGCCGTCTCGGACATCTTCTCGTTCCTCAACGCCTGGTTCACCGGATGCTCCTGATCCGGGTTTGACAACTCGACCGAGCCGAGGGCGGACGCCGGCGCCCGCCCTCTTTCATTCCCGCGGTTCTCGCCCGCAGCGCCCATCGCCGTGCGGGGCAATGGGGGCGTGCGGGCCGGGTCGCACGCCGCCGCGGGGCGCGTATCATCACCCCTTCCGCCCCGGGGGGTGGGAGCCTCGAGATTCCGCCGCCATGCCGCACGTCATCGCCGAGCCCTGCATCGGGACCAAGGACACCTCCTGCGTGGAGGTGTGTCCCGTGGACTGCATCCACCCCACCAAGAACGAGCAGGAGTTCGGGAAGTTCGATCAGTTGTACATCGATCCGGACACCTGCATCGATTGCGGCCTGTGCGTGGATGAGTGCCCGGTGAAGGCGATCTTCCCGGAGGAGGACCTGCCCGGGGAGTGGAAGAAATATGTCCAGATCAATCTGGACTTTTACAAGGCGAAGAAGTGACGAGGCGAGCCTTTTCTGTGCATCGAACTCGGGGTTCTTTGGGGAGTTTGCGGGCAATCGGGCGGTGGGCCTCGACACGCGCGTCGCTTTGATGTAGTTTGGCTGCTGGGCCGCGGAGGGGTGCCCCTGGCCGGCGGGTCGTCCGGCGCTGGGAGCCGAAAGATGACGCGTGCGCGAGTGCTCTTTGGCGTAGCGGCCGCGGTTGCCTCGTGCGGCGTGGCGATGGCCCAGCCCGCATCGTTCACGCCGCTGGGCGATCTGGCGGGCGGGTCGTTCCTGAGCCGGGCGCGGGCGCTCTCGGGGGATGGAACGGTGGCCGCGGGCGGCGGGACGGGCGCGAGCGGGACGGAGGGGGTGCGATGGGTCGGGGCGAGCGCGGCCGCGGGGCTGGGGAATCTCGCGGGCGGCGGGCTTGGGTCGGAGGGATACGCGATCTCCGGGGATGGGTCGGTGGTGTTCGGGAACGTGACCGACTCGGTGGGGAACTCATTGCCGGCGCGATGGACCAGCGCGGGGTGGATGCCGCTGGGCTTCCTCGCGACCGGCGGGTACAGCGGACGGGCGTTCGCGTGCAGCGCCGATGGGCTCGCGGCGTGCGGCGAGCAGCTCTATCAGCCGCCCTCGGGTGGCGGACCGCCGCCCTTCCCCATCACGCAGGCGTTCCGCTGGACGATGTCGGGCGGGATGGAGCCGCTGGGCGTGCCGCCGGGCATTTCCGGGACGACGCCTGGCTCGCTGTGCACGGCGCGCGCGATGTCGGCCGATGGGAGCGTGGTGGTGGGGTACGCCAGCGACGTCGGGCCGTATCGGCCGTGGCGGTGGACGCATGCGACGGGGATGGTCGACCTGTCGAATGGAACGCTCAACGCGCGTTCGCTCGGCTGTTCGAGCGATGGGAGCGTGGTGGTGGGCGGCATCCTGAGCGGCGAGCCGTTCGTGTGGACCAGCGCGGGCGGGCTGCGAACGCTCGGCCTGCTTCCCGGATACACATCCGGCGCGGGCACGGATGTGTCGAGCGATGGGGGGCGGATCCTCGGGATTCTGGTCGGCTCGCCGAACGCGGCCGCGGTGTGGGATCGGGCTCTTGGCGGGGGCGGCTCGTGGCAGACCGTGCAAACCGCGTTGAGCGCGGCCGGAGTTTCCACGGCCGGATGGACGCTCTCGCAGGCGACAGCGATGACCGACGACGGCAGGACCATCGTTGGCTACGGCACGGACCCATCGGGAAACACGGAGGCGTGGAAGGCCGTGTTGCCGCGCCCGTGCCTGGTGGACTTCGACGGCATGGGCGGAGTGGGCGTGCCGGACATCTTCGAGTTCCTGAACGCGTGGTTCGCGGGCGACCCGCGGGCGGACTACAACGGCGTGGATGGGATCACGGTGCAGGACATCTTTGATTTTCTGAACGCGTGGTTCGTGGGGTGCTGAAACTCACGCCCCCGGCGCTGTGCGGCGCGGCACGGCCGTGCCCCCGCCGGAGCCGCCCTTGGCCGCGTTCTTGCCGTGGCCGGGTCCGCCGCCGGTGTTGAAGTTGTGCTTGGCGGTGACGCTGTGGTCCTCGCCGGTCTTGCCGTCGGCCTTCTTCGCGCCGGGGACGAGGCTGGAGAGCGGTGTGCCGCCGGCGGTGGAGTGGCCGGCGCCGATCGAGCCACCCGCGCCGGAGAGCAGTTTCTTGGCGTTGCCGGAGCCGAGCGGGGGGAGCTTGGGCGCCGGAGACTTGGGTGATTTGGGAGAGGGCGGAGTAGACATGCTTGATAGTAGGGGGCGATGGGGGCGAGCGCGGAGTGGTGGTGAGCGCTCGGGACCGATGACTGAGGACAGAGGACTGAGTGGGGACTCCTTCCGGAGTGTACGATTCGCCCCCCCCGATCCAAGGAGTCTTCCCGCATGCGAGCGATCGTCACCGGCCAGATCGGAATGGACAAGAAGCCTTATCTGGAGGCCGTGTGCGATCTGGCGGGGCAGACGGGCGAGCAGGGAGGGTGTGCGCTGTACAACATCGGCGACATGATGTACGCCGAGGGCAAGGACGTTCGCCCGGGGCGGATCCTCGACCTGCCGATCAGCCGGCTCAACTCGCTGCGCCGGGCGGCGTTCAAGGATGTGATCTCCACAAGCGCGGACCAGAAGAACATCATCGTGAACACGCACGGGACGTTCCGCTGGCGGCACGGGCTGTTCGCGGCGTTCGACTTCGACCAGATCAGCGCGATCAAGCCCGACCTGTTCATCTGCCTGGTGGACAACATCGAGGTCGTCCATCACCGCCTGCACAACGACTTCGACATCGACGCCACGCTCAAGGATTGCATGGTGTGGCGCGAGGAGGAGATCCTCGCGACGGAGATCCTGAGCCAGGCCGTGCCGGGAAGCAAGTTCTACATCGTCAGCCGCGGCCGGCACATCCCCACGACGCGGACGGCCTTCCGGCTGATCTGCCGGCCGAACATGCGCAAGGTGTATCCCAGCTTCCCGATGAGCCACGTGGTGGACATGCCGGACGTGCTCGCGGAGATCGACTCGTTCCGGGCGCAACTCGCGGAGCAGTTCATCACGTTCGACCCGGGGGATGTGGATGAGAAGCTGCTGCTGGACCGGGCGGTGGCCAAGGCGAAGGAGGGCAAGGTGGATGAGTGGCTGGAGGTGACGCCGCACACCTTCGGCGGGTCGAAGTCGGCTGGGAAGCCGATCCGGGTTCGGGTGCGCGAGGTGCTGGACATCGCGGGCGACATCGACGGGCAGATCTACATGCGCGACTTCAAGCTCATCGACCAGAGCGACATGATCGTGAGCCTGGTGCCGGAGCTGCCGGGGGCGGGTGGGAAGGACATCCCGGGTCTGTCATCGGGCGTGGAGCGCGAGCTCCAGCACGCGTGGGAGCACACCAAGGAGGTGTACGTGGTGTGGAAGCCCAAGAAGAACCCATCGCCGTTCATCACGGAGACGGCGACCAAGATCTTCCACAGCGTGCCCGAGGCGATGGGGTACTTTGAGGAGAAGGGGATGTTTGGGGAGAGGAACCTCTTCGGGCATTGAGCCATCGGCGGCCCTTGTGGCGCGCAGCACTGGAGCGCCGATTGGATTTCGGCCGATGCTCGACCCATGAAGACCCCGAACAGTCCGCGAGGATCAGCGCGTCAGACGATTCGAGAAAAGCACTGGGGCGTTCGTGAGGGTGGATTGCTTGTCTGTGCAGCGTCGATTCTGTGCGGTCGCACGTGGGCGCAAGCACCTGCTTGTCAGCAGCAGTGGATTGTGCCCGCGCCAGCACCTTTCGCGGGGTCATGCTGCATCGGGATCGGATCGGTTACTTCCTGTGCGGTCGAGTGGGACCCGGATGGGCCAGGCCCGGAGCGACCGCTTCTTGTCGTCGGCGGCAACTTTCCGATCCTGGGGGCGACAACGCTTTCGGGGTTGAGGTTGGGCGCGTGGGATGGCGAATCCTGGCGGAGCCTTGATGCGGGACCCGGCGGGGGCATTTCCGACGGCTACGTGTTGGCGCTGGGAACCTATCACGGGGACCTGGTCGCGGCCGGTTACTTCTGGACTGCTGGCGGTGCGCCCGCCCAGGGCATCGCGCGATACAAAGAGGCGACGGGCTGGAGATCCCTGGGCGGCGGGATCGGGCCCGGCGAGCGGAACACCGGGGTTTACGCGCTCGCGGAACTCAACGGCGACCTGATCATCGGGGGCGAGTTTCTCACGGCCGGGGGCGTGGCCGTGTCGAATATCGCCCGATGGACGGACGATCCGAACGCATCGGGGCAAGGGCATTGGGGTACGACCGCGCTCGGTGGCGTAGATTCCGGCCAAGTGTCGACCGGCGGTTGGGGCGTCTTCGGCGTGCACGCACTGGCGGCGTACAACGGGAATCTCTTCGTTGGGGGCGGTTTCACACATGCGGGTGGTATTGAGACGCCGGGAATTGCGCGATGGGATGGCGTGCCGGGATCGTCCTGGTTGCCGATGAACCCGGGCACGACAGCCGCGGCGACGATCTCGTCGCTGGCGGTTTGGCATGGCGAGTTGTATGCTGCCGGCCAGTTCTCGGGGCTGGACGGCGTGGTCGCGTGGAATATCGCACGATGGAACGGCGCGGCGTGGAGTCCGGTTGGATCCGGCATCCAAGCGGGGGACACGCGGTTCGCATTCGTGCAGGGGCTCGCGACCTTCAACGATGAGTTGATCGCGGTTGGCAACTTCTGGTATGCGGGTGGGACTGGCGTGAGCGGGGTGGCGCGATGGAACGGCCAGCGATGGGCCGCGCTGGGAGACGGTTCCGGGATCATGTCATACTCCGCAACCCGAAGATCTGCGACGGCTTTGTGGGCGAGGCCATTTCGAGGTCAGCTTGTCGCCGGCGGGTACTACTTCGATGACAACCTGCCTCCAATCGCGGCGACATTCGGGATTCCGCTCTTCGCCTTGTGGGGCTGCGCTTGTCCCGCTGATGCGGATGGTTCGGGCGCGCTGGACGCTCAGGACATCTTCGCATTCATTTCCAACTGGTTCGCGCACGATCCTCGCGCGGATTTCAACGGAATCGACGGCGTGACCATACAGGACATCTTCGACTTTCTGAACGCATGGTTTGCGGGTTGTTGATGAACTCTGCATGTGTCGATGCTCCCTCCATGACGGCTGACCCCATCGCCAGCCGTCCTATCTGTTCTGGAGGCCAAAGGGGTACCTTGAGGATGTTTGGGGAGAAGAACCTGTTCGGGCATTGAGCCATCTGCCCGCTTGCCCGTGGGGTCGACAAACGAAAAACGGATAGAGCGATCGAAATAGAGGCGGAACTGGCTCTCTTAGCGCGCCCCCAAGATGGATTCGTGCAGTTTGAACGAACCGGGGTTGTGGATCGGGGCCTCTGGAAGTAGATTGATGGGTGTGAACCCCGAATCCGGGCATTGACTATTCGGGCCCGGCGCGGGATACCAGACT
>DASZWV010000098.1:0-2852 GCA_035546115.1 Phycisphaerales bacterium | reverse complement strand
CGGTCGGCTCGGTCGTCGCGGGCGTGGTGGAGGCGGTGCTGGTGTGCGGGGTCGTCTCGCTGGGCGCGGCGGCGATCGGCGGCGCCGATTGCTCTTCGGGCTGGGGAATCGTTGCGGCGACCGGAGTCACATCGACGGGCTTGCTGTTCGCGAGGTTCGGGTTGGACGCCGGCGTCGTTTCTGTGGCGGGCTGGGAGGGCTTGGTGAATGTCGGATTCACCGAGGCGACGACGGCCGGCGGCTGGGGGTGGGCGTCGTCGTGGGCGGGGGCGGCGCCGGCGGGCTCGACGACGGTCACCGTCTGCACGAGTTGCTGCCAGTTCTGCGAGACGGCCGGATTGCTGGTGGTCTGCGGGACGGAACCGGGCTTGACGACGTTCGTGACGGTGACGAGCTGGAGCTGGCCCGGGGTCCTGGCGAGGCTGGCGTCCTCGTAGCCGAGCGCGGATGCGACGTCGCCGGTCATGGCGGGGCGATCGTGGGGCGAATCGATCGAGAGGATCTGGTCGAAGTAGTCGTCGCTGGAGGGGTTCGGCGCGTTGGTCCTGGGCCTTGGGGCGAGCGAACCGTTGCCGGCGGTCGGCGTGGTGGACTCGATCTCGGCGCACGATGGCCCGCCGACGACGGCGAGGAACGCGCCGAGACTGCCGAGCGCGAGGGTGCGGCGGACGGCGCGGATGCGGGAGGCGAGCCTGGGATGGGTGTGATTCTTGGACATGCACCGGTCTCCGGATTGGCCCGCAGCGCGAAGGGCTGGCGCGGCCGCTCAGAGGACTAGGTCGGACACTTCTCGGAGCCGGTCCAAGGGTCCGATTCGACAACCACAACCGGTCCCGGGTTTGGACCGGTTTGTCGCTTGAATAGGGGTTGTAGCGGCAGGGTCGGGGGCCATTTATTCCGGCCGTCACTACCATGGCGCGAGGGATTTGCTCAAGTCAGGAGAACATCGGTGAGCGCACACGCAGCACAGACCGCGAACGATGGGGCGCATGGGCAGGGTGCCCGTGGCACGCAGGCGACCCGCGTCGAGAAGGACACGATGGGCCCGATGGATGTGCCGGCGACGGCGCTCTATGGGGCGAGCACGCAGCGGGCCGTGCTGAACTTTCCGATGTCCGGGCGGGCCGTGCCGGAGCAGATCATCCGGGCGTACGCGGTGCTGAAGTCGTCGTGCGCGGCGGTGAACCACAGGCTGGGGCGGATGGACGAGAAGCGCACGCGGGCGATCCAGGAGGCTTGCCGGGAGATCGAGGACGGGCTGGCCGCGTTCGGCGGGCTGCTCCCCCACTTCCCGATCGACATCTTTCAGACGGGCTCGGGGACCTCGACGAACATGAACGTGAACGAGGTGGTGGCGAACATCGTGTGCGTGCGGATGCACAAGCCGATCGGGTCGTCGAAGGATCCGGCGTATCTGAGCGCGGGGGGCGTGCACCCGAACGACCACGTGAACATGGGGCAATCGTCGAACGACACGTTTCCGACGGCGATGCACATCAGCGCGGCGCTCATGATCCAGAACGAGCTGCTGCCGGCGGTGAAGAAGATCGCGGAGAAGCTGGAGAAGCAGGCCGCGGACTGGGACAGGATCGTGAAGATCGGGCGGACGCACCTGCAAGATGCGACGCCGATCCGTCTGGGGCAGGAGTTCTCGGGGTATGCGAGCCAGATGCGGCATGCCGAGGAGCGGCTGCACCGGGCGCTGCACGCGCTGGGCGAGCTGGCGATCGGGGGGACGGCGGTGGGAACGGGGATCAATGCGCACGAGCAGTTCGGGGCGATGGTGAGCGCGGAGCTTGGGAAGCGGACGGGCGTGCACTTTCGCGAGGCGGCGAACCACTTCGAGGCGCAGCACGCGAAGGATGCGATCGTGGAGGCCTCGGGGGTGCTGCGCGTGGTGGCGGTGAGCCTGTCGAAGATCGCCAACGACATCCGGTGGCTTGGCTCGGGGCCGCGGTGCGGCGTGGGGGAGCTGGTGCTGCCGGCGGTGCAGCCGGGCTCATCGATCATGCCGGGGAAGGTGAACCCGGTGATCTGCGAGGCGGTGGTGATGGCCGCGTGCCAGGTGATCGGGAACGACCAGGCGGTTGCGCTCGGCGGGATGGGCGGGATCGGGTCGCTGCTGGACTTGAACGTGGCGATGCCGATGATGGCGGCGAACGTGATCGACTCGATCCACCTGCTGACGCGCTCGTGCCACGTGTTCACGGACAACCTGCTGGCGAGGCTGCAGCCGGATGTCGAGCGGTGCAAGAGCCTGATCGAGGGGTCGCTGGCGATGTGCACGAGCCTGGTGCCGGTGATCGGGTACGACAAGTCGGCCGCGCTTGCGAAGGAGGCGTTCAAGCAGGGCAAGACGGTGCGGCAGCTTGCGTACGAGACGGTCGTTGGGCAGAAGGACAATGCGGGGAAGGTGATCGAGCGCGGGGATATTGACAAGTATCTGGATCCGTGGTCGATGACGCTGCCGGGGGGGGAGGGGAGCGCGGGGGGTTGAGCGGCGGCAAGCTTTGTCCGGTCGGGCTTTCCGCACGGGGCATCGACGCCGAGCCGCGCTTGAATCGAGCGGGGACGGGGTCGGTTTCCGGCCGCGCACGACCGGCACGGATGAGCGGGGATGCGGAGCCGTGGCGGCGCCGCATGTCCAGGCTCGGATACTGTTGCCCCCAACACGTGAGAACGCCGCTTCAATGTCCGCGCCGGCCCACGCACCCGTTTGCAGGCACGCTCGCGGTATCCCTTCTGCTCACCTGCGCGATCGTGGCATCGGTCATCGGTGAATCAGAGCGCAGAGGCCGGCTGTCGACCGTGCCGACGGCGGACAATGTGATCTACATGGCCGGGGGCGCGCG
>DASZWV010000097.1:0-4476 GCA_035546115.1 Phycisphaerales bacterium | reverse complement strand
GGCACGTTCTGGATGCCGATGCGTTCCTGGGCGCCGGTGTCGCGGTTGCGCACCGTGACGGTGCCGTCCTTGACGGTCTCCCCGTCGATGGTAAAACAGAACGGGCAGCCGGCCTCATCCATGCGGGCATAGCGCTTGCCGATGTTCTGCTTGGCATCGTACTCGATGGCGCCAAGCTTGCCGAACTTCTTCACCAGGTCGGCGTGGAGCTTCTCCGCGATCTCGGGCATGCCGTCCTTGTTCACCAGCGGATAGACCGCCGCCTTGATCGGGGCGATCCGCGGGTGGAACCTCATGAACTCCGGGCTCGGGCGCGAGTCGTCCTTGGTGTAGGCCTCGCAGATGAGCGCGAGGGCGCCGCGGTCGAGTCCCGCGGCGGGTTCGATGCAGTGCGGGAGATAGCGCTCGCCCTTCTTGGCGCCGTTGGGGAGCGTCTCGCCGCGGTCGGTGTCGAAGTACTCGAGCTTGACCCCCGAGTGCTTCTGGTGCTGGGCGAGGTCGAAGTCGCCGCGGTGCGCGATGCCCTCGAGCTCGCCGTAGCCCGGGGCGGTGAAGGGAAAGCGGTACTCGACGTCGGAGGTGCCCTGCGAGTAGTGGCTGAGCTCATCCTTGTCGTGCTCGCGGAGGATGAGGTTGTCGCCGGCGAGGCCGATGGTCTTCCACCACTCCATGCGGAAATCCCGCCAGAAGGCGTACCAGTCGCGAGACTCGGATGGATGGCAGAAGAACTCCAGCTCGGCCTGCTCGAACTCGCGCGAGCGGAAGGTGAAGTTCCGCGGCGTGACCTCGTTGCGGAACGACTTGCCCGTGTTGCCGATGCCGAAGGGGATCTTCACGCGCGTCGTGTCCACGACGTTCTTGAACTGCACGAAGACGCCCTGCGCGGTCTCGGGGCGGAGGTAGACCTTGTCGTCCTCGGTCGCGGTGGCGCCCGTGTAGGACTTGAACATGAGGTTGAACTGCTTGGGCTCGGTGAGCGTGCCGACCTTCTCCGCATCCGGGCCGAGAACCTTGGGGAACTGCGCGACGGGAATCGTCGTGAGCGGGAGGGACTTCACGGCGCCGAAGGCCTTCTCGGCCTTCTTCAGCTGCTTGGCCTCGCTCGGCGAGTCCTTCATGTACGCGAACACCGGCTTGTCGCCCGGGTCGCCGCTCGCGGGAACGAAGACGTTGACGTGGTCGTAGCGGTAGCGCGCCTTGGTCTCGCGGCAATCGACCATCGGATCGTTGAATCCGCCGACGTGCCCGCTGGCCTCCCAGACCTTCGGATGCTGGATGATGCACGTCTCGACGGGCACGCAGCGCACCGGCTCGCCGTTTGGGCCGTTGCGCCCCCAGCAGGGGACCATGATCATGTCCTCCCACCACGCATCCCGCAGGTTCTTCTTGAGCTGCGCCCCCAGCGGGCCGTAATCCCAGAAGCCGTTGATGCCGCCGTAGATCTCGGAGGCCTGGTAGATGAAGCCGCGGCGCTTGCACAGGGCCATGATGGCGTCCATGGGCTTGGCGCTGGGCGCGGCGGGCTCTTTGTTGTGGGCGGGGGCGTCGGACATGGGGGCTCCTGGTAGGGCCCGGATGATACGGGGATCGCGGCGGCGGCCCCATCAGGCCGCGGCGAAGCGGGCGAGCATCTCACGCCATTCGCCGTAGCGGTACTCGATGCCCTGCTCATCGTGCAGAGCGCGGATGCGGGCGAGGAGTCGCTCCGAAAGATCGTTCTGCCACTGCTGGGCGGATTTGTCGCAGAAGTACAGCCGGCAGCCGAGCGGCTTGATGGAATGGACGCCGCAAAGGTTGCCGACCTGGAACGGGCAGCCCCCGGATTGGCGCGCGGCATCGAGAACGATGAGACGGAGCCTGGACTCCGGGAAGCCCATCGGTTTCCTCGATGCGGCCTGCGGGAGCATCGCGATGCAGTACGCGGCCTCGATTCCGGTGACATAGAGCCGGTGGCCGTGCCTCTCGAAGTTGCAGCAGCGTCCGGAAGCCCAGCATGCCGGCCCGCGCGCGGCGATGGCGGCCGCGCCCTCGGCGTAGATGGATTCGAGTGCGGCGCACGTGTCCGGGCGGGCGATGGCGGCGAGCCAGGAAGCAGCGAGCGCGTCGGATTGGTTCGAGTGAGCGGGCACGAGATTCAGATGTCGAACGAGTCGCGCGCGATGCGGATCTGCACGAGCGTGTGCCTCTTCCCCTGGTCGATGCCCGGGCAGGTTCGCTTGGCGCGCTCCCAGGTGTTCTTGGTGCGAACCACGCTCGGCCAGAAGGGCCAGGTGCGGCACTGGATGGGCCGGTCCTCGTACACGCCGCACACCGCCTTGCCCGGAATCTTCTCGCGGTCAAGGAACACGCAGTCGAGCCCGCCCGAAGACTTCTTCTCGTTGAGCGAGCGCCCCTCGCCGGTCATGTGCGTGTACTCGTCGATGAACGCCCGCACCGGCACGCCCAGCCTGCGGGCCAGCGCGGCGATCTCGGCGTCGGAGACGATGACGTAGCCCTCGGGCCCAGAGCAGCAGTTGCCGCAGAGCGTGCAGGAGAAAGAGAGCCCCGTGCCGTCACGCCCGGAGTCGGGGTCGGGCTGGGCGAACCATTCGGGCTGGACGGGCTTGGGTGTGGGTGATCGGGGCATGGCGAGGACCGAGGACGGAGGGCTGAGGACCGAGGACTGACCGGATTATCCCACACCAATGACCACGAGCGTCTGATCGTCCTCGCGGAGCGCATTGTTCGTGTGGGCCGCGAGCGTCTCGCGGATGGACTCGACGATCCGGGCGGGCCTGGCCCCCGCCGCGGCGATGATGCGATCGAGGTTGGCCAGTCCGAGCTGTTCGCCTGCCGGGCTTTCCGCCTCGGTAACGCCGTCGGTGTAGAGCACGACCGCATCGCCCGGATTCAGCCCCACCACGGTCTCCGTCGGGGCGTAGCCCTCGGCGAGAATGCCCATGGGCGCGACGCCCTCATCGCCGATCTCCTCGACGCGTCCATCGGCGCGGCGGACCCTTGGGCGCGGGTGGCCGGCCCGCGCGACGGTGATCGTCCGCTCGCGGGTGTCGATCGCGGCGAGAATCGCGGTGACATGCCCGCCCTCGATCGTCGAGTCGGCGAGCTGCGCGTTGGCGAACCGCAGCCCCAGCGCGGGGCTGACGCAGACCTCCGGCCGGGCGTGGAGCGTCGCGTGGAGCATGGCCATGACGGTCGCGGCGGCCGGGCCGTGCCCGCTGACGTCGGCGATGAGCACGCCCACGCGCGACGGCCCGAGATCGAAGAAGTCGTACGAGTCGCCGCCCGCTCCCCCGCCGACCCCGCTGGGCAGATAGCTCGCGGCGAATGTCAGGCCGGGCGCGCCGGGCGGGCCTTGGGGAAGCAGGGCACGCTGGATCCGCCCGACCTCGTCGAACTGGCCCTTGAGCTTGGCGTTGAGCGCCGAGATCCGCCCCATGGAGGCCAGGTTCTGGGTCATCGCCCCGAGAAGGTTGCCGATGAGCAGCTCATCCTCCAGATCCTCGCGCGTGTAGCCGCGCGGATCGGCGCGGAACATGAGCGACCACCCGGCGATCTGGCCGGACTCGAAGATCGGCACGACCATGCACGAGCCCATGCCCAGGAGCAGATCGCCGAGCGCCCTGTCGGCGCCGAGGTTGAGATTCTGGTACAGGCGCGGCTCGCGCCCCCCGCCGCACTCGATGAGCTGGGCCGCGAAGCCGCCCGAATGCACGGGCAGGCGGTCCCACTCCAGGGCGGGGTTGATGGCCGAGAGCCCGCTCCCGCCGAGGGTCTCGGAGCGGTACCAGCGCGTCACCTTGTACTCGCCCGGCCTGAGGCCCGCCGTCCAGACCATCGCGTACGCGTCGATCGGCCGCACCCGCCGGATGCGCCTGGCGTAGGCGCGGAATGCGGCCTCCGGGTCGGTGGCGCGCGAGACCTCTTCGAGCATCTCCATGATGACGGCGATGCGGAGGCTGGAGCTGGTGTCGATCGGGTCCATGGAGCAGACCGATCCTACCAGCATGGCAAGCGATCAGGGCGCCGAATCGATCACGATGGATGCGCCGGCCCTTCCGGCCACGAGCGAGATTCAGGCGCACGCCCCCTCGATCTTCGCACACCGCTTGGCCGCCTCATCGAGCATCCCGCGCATCTCTCGTTCCACCTGCGATCGTGCCGCGGCATCGGTGAGGAGCGAGAGGTTCACCTTGACGTTCCACCACGCCGACCTGGCCGCGGCCTCGGTCAGGATGGCCGCGATCGCCAGGTCGCTCCGCAGCTGCGGGTTGGTGATCGGCGAGAGCGATTCCATCAGCCGCAGCAGGTCGGCGCACGCCCCCACCACCGCCCGCGGCACGCCGATGGAGGCCTCCACGGCCGCGTGCCACTCGCGCTGGCGGCGCGGGTCGGTCTCGGGCAGGCGGGAGAGCTCGTTGACCAGCGAGTAGGCCGCGGCGTCCTCATCCGCGAGTTGCAGGAGCATGTCCGAGGCGC
>DASZWV010000096.1:0-2249 GCA_035546115.1 Phycisphaerales bacterium | reverse complement strand
GATCTTCATGGCGTCGAGCCACAACGGCTGGAACCCGGGTGATCCGAAGATGCAGCTCACGGCGCAGTCGGACCAGAAGTGGCGCATCGTGTGGGAGAAGCCGACGCTCGACTCGCGGGTCGCGTTCAAGTTCACCAGGGGTTCCTGGGAGAGGGTCGAGACCGACAAGAACTTCAACAACATCGAGAACCGCATGTTGCCGCTCGTGGATGCGTCGAAGCTCAAGCCCGGCGAGAAGCCGGTGATCGAACTGTCGATCGAGAACTGGATCGACCAGAAGCCGGGTGGATCGGCGCCGAGCGCCTCGGACCGGTACCGGCCGATCCACGTGTCGGCGGGGTCGCTCAAGCGACTGGAAGTGGTGGGGGGCGGCGGTCCCGGTGCGGAGAGCCTGTCGCGCGACCTGCTCGTCTGGCTGCCGCCGGGCTTCGACGCTCCGGAGAACGCGTCGAGGCAGTACCCGGTGCTGTACCTGATGGATGGCCAGAACCTGTTCGACAAGCACGCGGGGATCCCGGCCGAGTGGCGGGCCGACGAGGCCGCCTCGGCGCTCATCGCGGCAAGCAAGATCGAGCCGCTGATCATCGTGGGCGTGCCGAACGCGGAGAGTTTGAGAGCGCAGGAATACCTGCCGTTCGAGATGGTCGAGGGCGTGAAGCCTCACGGGCGCGAGTTCGTCGAGTTCCTCACGGGCGAGGTCATGCCGCGCGTGGAGCGGTCGTTCTGCGTGAAGAGCGGACCAGAGAACACGGGCATCGGTGGCGCCTCGCTCGGGGCGGTGATCGCCCTCGAGGCGGCGACCGAGCATCCGGAGCTGTTCGGCAAGGTGCTGTGCGAGAGCATGCCGCTCACGATGCACGAACGGGCGGCGTTCCGGCACTTCGGGCTGCAGAAGAACTGGCCCGCGCGGATCGCGTTCGGGATGGGCGGGCACGAGCTCGGCAAGGATGCCAAGAACGACTCGCAGAATCGGGCCCTCACCGCGACCGCGATGGCGTTCAAGGAACTGGCCGCCGGGCACGGGCTGGGCTCGGACCGGTTCAAGCTCACCATCGACGAGGATGCGGTGCACGACGAGGGGGCGTGGGCGAAACGGCTCGGGCCGGACCTGGAGTTC
Source organism: Phycisphaerales bacterium (assembly GCA_035546115.1). Lineage (GTDB taxonomy): Bacteria > Planctomycetota > Phycisphaerae > Phycisphaerales > UBA1924 > UBA4658. The sequence continues at coordinate 1,132 of DASZWV010000096.1, read as the reverse complement.
CTGTTCCCGGCGAAGTGAGCGGGCTTGCACGGCGGCGACTGCACGGCAGTTGAGGGAGCACGATGCGCATCCCACTGAGCAAGGTCTACCGCGCGTTCCGCGAGTTCGACCAGTTCACCGATGAGCAGTGCCAGGGTTATGTCGCTCGCGCGATGCAGAAGCGAAGAGCCTCGATGGGGGGCTTCGTCTTCGCGGGCGTGTTTCTCTGTCCGGCGGTGTTCACGCTGAGCATGGTCGCAACGCTCGCGGGCCAGGACGCCGCGCTTGGATCGTCCGCGCGTATCTGGATTCTCCGACACTGGCTCGATGTGCCGATTGAGTACGCGGCCAAGGTCGTGCCGTTCGTGGCCGCGACACTCGTGGCGCTCGTGCTGCGAGACGTCTGGCTGCGGTCGGCCATACGCAAGGAGTTGAATCGGTCCACCTGCCCGCGCTGCGAGTATCAACTCCTCGGGCTGCCCGTTCAGAGCGGGCAGGTGATGTGCCCCGAGTGCGGCCACCGAACCCGGATCGATCTGCTCGGACTTCGGCCGGAGGACCTGGCGATGCCAGATCAACCTCCGCCCTCCCATCCCCCGCTCGCTCCCTGACAACAATCCCGCATGTTCGGCCTCGGCTCATCCCTCCTGCGCGACCTGAGCAAGTACTCCGATGAGGAGTACGAGAGGCTCGTCTGGCAGGCCAAGGTCCGGCGCGGCGATGCGATCTGGGTCATCCCCTCGGGCGTCGGGCTGCTCGCCGGCGGGCTGTGGGTTGGCGCCGCCGTGCTCATGCACATGGGCATGATGCGCGCCGTGCCGACGTGGGCCGCCCCCTCGCTGGCGAACTTCGGCGTGATCAACGCGATCGTGGCGCTGTGCGTGGCCGTGGCCGCGGGAATGGCGGTGCGGTGGTGGATGATCGTGCGCTCGATCCGGCGGATCGTGAACAAGGCCGGGTGCCCGTACTGCGAGTTCTCGCTCGTCGGCCTGCGCGTGCAGAACGGATGGGTCCGGTGTCCGGAGTGCGGGCAGCGAGTCTACCTCCACGAGCACAGGTTGACGGAGGATGATCTGATCCCGGAGGGCGGCTGGTATCGCCCGATCGAGGGCGCAGGGCCGCGCGGGGCGTACCTCGACCCCGGAAGGGCCGA
>DASZWV010000095.1:0-6864 GCA_035546115.1 Phycisphaerales bacterium | reverse complement strand
AGCGGGGGCGCCACGCCGGAAACAGATCATGACCCGTGAATCCGAATACCTGCTGGACCTTGGCCGCGCCGTGCTCGGCGAGTACGCGAAGCTCCCGGGCGTGGCGTGCGCGGCCATCACCGGCTCGGGCGCGGAGGGACTCTCGGATGCGCACTCGGACCTCGACACGACGATCTACTACGACACGATGCCTCCCGAGGCGGAGATCCGCGCCGTGCGCGAGCGGGTCGGCGGCGGGGCGCTGGCGTGGTCGCTGGGCAACTGCGCGGACGGCGAGTTCATCGAGTCCTTCCGGGTCAAGGGTGTGGAGTGCCAGATCGGGCACACGACCGTGGCGGTCTGGGAGCGCGACATGAACCGCATCCTCGCGGGTGAGGAGCCGGGCTCGCCGCTGCACAAGGCGATGTCGGGAACGCTCGTGTCGATCGCGGTGTTCGGCGATGAGCGGCTGGAGCAATGGAAGCAGCGGATCCGCGCCTATCCCGATGCGCTGCGTTTGGCGATGGTGCGCCACCACCTGAAGTTCTTCGCGATCTGGGGCGTGTGGGATCGGCTGGGCGTGCGGGATGCGAACCTGTGGTTCCGCCAGACGCTGGTGGAGGCATCGTTCAACCTGCTGGGCGTGAGCGCGGGGCTGAGCCGCAGGTACTTCACGCCGTTCCAGTTCAAGCGCGGCGGCGCGTATGTCCGGAGCCTCGGCATCGCGCCGCCGCGGCTCTGGGAGCGGCTGGAGGGGTTGTGGGCCGTCCCGCCGAGCGAGGCCGTGAGGCTGCTGCGGGGGCTGGTCGAGGAGACGGTCGGTCTTGTGGAGCGCGAACTGCCGGAGGTGGACACGGCGGGCGCCCGGGAAAGCCTTGCCCGCGACGATCGGGCGTGGAAGATCGAATGAGGAGGGCAGCTTGGCGGCGATTTCGGTATGCTGCTTCCGCGCGAGGGAGACCTTGGATTCTGGGCGGCGGGGTGGGTCGTCCGCGTGCTGGAGTCGCCGATGTTCATTCTCGTGCCGCGACTGGGGACTGGGAACGCCGAGGCGAACAAGCTGCTTGTGTACCTCTTGCTCTTCGGTCTGTTCATCGCCTCGGCGGTGGTGTCGTGCAGCGAGATTCGATACACGGCGTTCGGGAGGACGAAGGAGGCCGTCGTCGAAAAGGCGATGGAGCAGTATTACCCGGGGGACACCGACAAGTCGCGTTCGACGTTGCACTTTGATTACATCCTCGATGACGCCGGCAACAAGCGGCACGAGTCGGACGCGGTGGACTATTCGTGGATTCAGGAGCACGGGCCGACGGTGCTCGGCGAGGATGGACACACCATCGCGGTGCAATACCTCGCCGGGACGGATTCGTCACGGATCGCCGGACACAACCACCGGTGGGTAATGATTCCCTTCGGAATCGTGGTGCTCATGATCGTGGTGGCGTCGGTCCGCTTCTATCGAGATTTCAACGAGCACCAGCGGCGCATGGCAGCGCAGCGGGAGGAGTGAGCGGCGGATCAGCCTTCACGCTTGAAGTACTGCACGGCCTTCTCGTGCTTCTCGGCGGCGGCGCGCGAGTTGAACGTGCCGAGGTTGCGCCGACGGCCCGTCTTCGGGTCCTTGGTGCGCGAGTACAGGCGGTACTTGCCCGACGGCAGCTTGCGGATCATCCCCCGAAGGCCTTCTTGTAGTCCTCGACGAACTTCTTGAGGCCGGAGTCGGTGAGGGGGTGGTTGAGCATCTGCTTGATGATGGCGAAGGGGACGGTTGCGACGTCGGCCCCGGCCAGGGCGCACTCGACCAGGTGCTTGGGGTGGCGGATGCTGGCCGCGAGGAGCTTGGTGGTGTAGCCGTAGTTGTCGTAGACCTGGCGGATCTTGGTGATAAGCTCGGTGCCGTCCTCGGCGATGTCGTCGAGACGGCCGATGAAGGGGCTGACCAGGAACGCGCCGGCCTTGGCGACCATGAGCGCCTGGAGCGGCTGGAAGCAGAGCGTCATATTGGTCTTGACGCCGCTGTCGCTGAGGGCCTTGCACGCCTTGAGGCCGTCGATGGTGATGGGGAGCTTGATGACGATGTTGGAGGCGATCTTGCCGTGGGCCTCGGCCTCCTTCATCATGCCGTCGTAGTCGGTGGAGATGACCTCGGCGGAGACGGGTCCCTTGACGACCTCGCAGATCTCGGCGAGGCGCCTGGCGTAGGTGACCGTCTTGCCGCCGGAGACCTCCTTGGCGATCAGCGAGGGATTGGTGGTGACGCCGTCGAGCACGCCCAGGGCCGCGGCTTCCTTGATCTCGCTGAGGCTGGCGGTGTCGATGTACAGGTCCATGCGGGGTCACTCCGTTGTGGGGATGCTGGTCGTGCGATGCGGCGCTCCGTCGCGCCATCATAGCGAGCCGGGGCTGGAGGGGAACGGCTCGCCGGCGGGGCAACGGATGACGGAGAAGCGAACAACGCCCGGCGGGCGCTCGTATTGCGGAACGACGGCGGGCCCCGCCCGGCCTGCGCCACGCGGAACGGATGCGGATGTGCGTGCGAACAGCGCGTAGTGTGTGCGTGTCGTGCCCTTGTGGCCTGTCGAGCACCGGAGAAGCCCATGTCAAGGCGATTCAGCGAGACGGAGACGCTCTCACTCCTGGGGGCGTTCGTCGCGTGCGGGATGCTCGGATTGATCGATGCGTTCATCCCTCGGGAGGCGGCGGTGGGCGTGCTGTACGCGCCGATCGTGATGCTGGCGATGTGCTCGCGCCGGCGATGGGCGGTGCTGACGGTGGCGGCCGTGGGGACCGGCCTCGCGTGGCTGGATTTCTTCATCTCTCCGGATGGGGGCGATGCGACGTGGGCGTTGTTCGATCGGGGCGTGGCGACGGCGGCGATCTGGACGTGCGCGGGGCTGTGCCTGGCGCGCATGCGCTCGGAGCGGGCGGTCGAGCGCTCGCTGCGCGTGGAGTCGCTGCTGAGGACGGAGCTGGATGAGCGCGTGCGGCGGACGCTGGCGTTCCTGCGGGCGATGCTGACGCTGGAGGCCGCGGACCCGCAGATCGGGCGCGAGCAACTGGTGCGCTCGCTGCGGACGCGGATCCGTGGGATGGTGGAGGTGCACGACCTGCTCTCGTCGCAGCGGTTCAAGCCGATCCGGATGCACGAGCTGGTGGCGGCGGTCTCTCCGCCGGCGGCGCCCGGCGATGCCTCGCCGGTGCGGACGTTCGGGCCGGAGACGCTGATCCCGCCCGGGCAGGTGGGGGGGCTGGGGGCGGTGCTGCACGAACTGGTGCTGCACAGCGCGCGGCACGGGGCGCTGAGCTCGCCGAACGGGCGGCTGGAGATCCGCTGGCAGGTTTCGTACGACGCGTTGTCATCGTCGCGCAAGCTCGAGGTCGTGTGGCAGGAGTTCGAGGGGCAGGGGCGGTACGCGCCCGTGCAGCCGTCGGCGCCGGACCTGCTCGAGCCGTTTGTGCGCGAGGTGCTCGGCGGCGACATCGAGATGGCCTATCCCACCAGCGGCGCGTTCCACCGGATCACGCTGCTGCTGCACGAGGAGCCGGACCTGTACTCGACGTTCCCGCCGGCGGGTGCGCCCGAGAGGATGCGGCCGGCCCCGGCGCGGCCCGAGGCGCAGGAAACGCCGCGGGCGCGCCCCGGGCTGGCGTACGGATTGGCCTGAGCGTGCGAGAGCCCGGGGGGCGCACCGACCGCTCGGCGTCGCGTGCCCTCGCACTCGATCACTCGAGCGTGTGCGTGCCGTGGGTCATCGCGCCGCCGGCTCGGAGCGCGGCCGCGATGAGCGTGGTCTCGGCGAGTTCCTGCTCGGTCGCGCCGGCCTTGCGGGCCTTGACGGTGTGGATCTCGATGCAGTAGGGGCACTGGGTGGTGAGGGCGACGGCGACGGCGATGAGCTCCTTGGTCTTGCGGGAGAGGGCGCCGTCCTTGACGACGGCCTCATCGAAGGCGACGAAGGCCTTGAAGGCCTCGGGGGCGAGCTCGGCGAAGCGGGGGAACTTGGCGACGTTCTTCATGTCGTACATCGAGGGATCTCCGGGCGGTGCCTCCGGCTGCGCGAGCGTGACGCCACGCATCGTGCGCCGGACGAGGGGAACGTACACGGAGCGGGTGGTGTGAACAGTGGACTTGTGGTACACCGCTGGGTGTACTTGTGGTACACCGTCGCGTGATTGGCAGGGTGGGGCGGCGATGCCCGGGTCTTACGCCTGGGCGGCGGGCACGCCGAGGATCGAGACGCCGAGGGAGTCGGCGAGGTCGAGCAGTTCGGGCTTGTCGATCATGATGACGTCGCCCGCGGCGAGGGCGAGGCAGCGGCCGCCGTGCTTGTAGAGGTTCTCGATGGTGCGCGGGCCGACGGTGGGGACATCGGAGCGGCGGTCGTGGCCGGCGCGGGCGCCCTTGCAGAGCGTCCAGCCGGTGGCGCGGCAGATCTGGCCGACGCGCTCGATCATGCGGTCGGTCCCCTCAACGGCCTCGACGGCGATGATGTCGCGGTCGCGGACCGCGATAGCCTGGCCGATGTCCAGGCGCAGGGTCTGGCTGAGCAGTGGCCAGGCGAAGGCGATGTCGGCCCGCTGCTGGGCCGTCGGCTGGCGGCGGGTCATGACGCCCGCCTCGGCGAGTGAGTCGGCGATGGGGGCGGTCGAGTCGATCAGGTGGACTCCGTTGCGGGAGAGTTCATCGGCGATGGCCCCGAGCACCGCGTGCGAGCGGCGGTCGTGGCGGAGGTGCCGGAACCATGCCAAGCAGGTCCGGGCGTCGGGAATGTTATGGATGAGGCTCCACGGGAAGCCGTACATAAAGCGGGCCTTGTCGATCCGGCCGACCATCACGGCGTGGCGGACATCCAGCTTGCGGAGCAGGCCCCCCCAGGATCCGACGCGGAGGACGCCGACCTTCTGGAAGCTTGTGCAGAGCGAGGGAAGGACGGCGTCGTACTGGTTTCGGAGGCCGAGGGCGTGCACGGGATGCCCGGCGGCCGCCAGGCCGCGGGCGATCATCACGGGAAGGCGGCCACCCGCGGCGATCAGGCCGATCGGGGCGGGGGGTGCAGGGGGGTCGGGAAGGATTGTGAGGGTGGAAGCCATTCGAGCCGAGGCGGGCCGCTTGGAGCCCCCATTTTCGGCGAGTGCCGATTTCGCGCGGACTTGTGGAACCGGTTGAAAGCGAGACTGGGGGTCGGAAGGGTATCGGCCTAGGTGGGGTGTCGGCAAACAGATGTTTCAAGGGGCGAACTGGCCCCGGGCGATGCAGGGGGCCATGGCGGATCCGCGGGACACGGTGGCGCTGGGGGGGTCGAACCTGGCCGCGGGCGAGCGAGTATCCGCATCGGCCGGGGGCGGGAATCGGTTTCTCCGGCTGTGGTTCGAGTGTTCGGGGCAGTATGCGCGGGGCGTGCGAGCGGCGGATGGTTCGGCGTATGTCGGAAGGTGTCCGAAGTGCGGGGCCACGGCGCGGTTCCCGATCGGGCCCGGGGGGACGAGCGAGCGGACGTTTCGGGTGAGTTGTCGGTGAACCGGCGGAGCGCTCGGTTGGTCAAAGGGACGGGAGCGCCCTCGGCCACCGGCACGCGAGCCGCTAGACTGTCTACCTATGAGCAGGATTGCAGGGATGCAGGGAAGTTCGTATTCGATTGGGTCTCCGACGCGGCGGTGTGCGGCGACGGAGCGGGAGCTGGCGACCGGGGACCGGTACGTGGCCGCGCTGGTGCAGAACCTCGAAGCGGATTCGTTCGAGCGGTTGGACTATTCGGAGGAGGCGTGGGCGGGCGGGGCGCGGCCGGCAAAGCCGCTGATTCTGCTGGGTTTCTGGCGCGGGGTGGTGCCCGAGCCGGGGGCGAAGAAGAAGATGCTGATCGATGATCAGTCGCTGCTGGAGTTGTTCGAGCAGAGCGGAGAGGTTGGCGGCGAAGAGGGGGAAGCGGGCGAGAGCGAGAAGGATCGGGCGGCGTTCCGATTCGTGCTGTCGCTGATCCTTCTGCGGAAGCGGCTGCTGATTCAGGAGGGATCGAGGGGAACGACGATGCTGGTGCGGGCGAAGGGGACGCCCAGGCCGCCGGAGGGTCCGGCGCTGGTCGAGGTCGCGGATCCGGGACTGGATGAGGCGACGATCTCCCGCGTGACCGAGCGGCTCGGGGCAGTGATCGCGGGCGAGGTGACGGCGGGATCGAGCGTGGGCGGATCGCCAGAGAAAGGGCAGGCATGAGCGGAGCCACAAGCGTGCGAGGGTGGAACGTCGCGGCCGTGCTGGGGGTCGTGCTGGCGGCGATGCTCGCGGGCGGCTGCGACCACATGGCGAACATCTTCGACGACAAGCCGAGCGAGAAGCCGCTGACGGACAAGCGGTATCACCTCGACGAGCCGCCGAGCTATGAGGAGTCGGCGCGGAAGTACAACCGCTCGGTGGATTATCTCGACCGGGTGCTGGCGCGGGTGAACATCCTGCTGACGTACTTCGATGAGGATGGCAAGGAGCACCACGAGGATCCGGAGGGGCGGCTGCAGATCGTGCGGCCGAACAAGCTGGCGCTGAGCCTGGGCAAGGCGGGGCAGATCCTGTTCTGGTTCGGGTGCGACCCGGAGCAGTACTGGTGGCTGGACCTTTCGGAGAAGGGCAAGCGGATCGCGGCGGTGGGGAGGCACGAGAAGTTCGATGACTCCACGGCGCAGCGGATCGGCCTGCCGATCAAGCCGCTGGACCTGATCCGGCTGCTGGGCGTGGTGAAGATGGATGTGACGGCGCGCGGGGCGACGCAGTGGTCGGATGATGGGAAGCTGCTGGGGATCACGGCGCCGGTGGCGGATCGCGGGTTCCAGCGGACGTGGGTGGATCCGCGCGACATGCACCCGGTGACGATCGAGATCTTCGACAAGCAGCGGAAC
>DASZWV010000094.1:0-5144 GCA_035546115.1 Phycisphaerales bacterium | reverse complement strand
GGGGGCGGAGCGTACGAGTGCGATGCGTTCTATGAGGAGTGCGATCGGCTGGGGATCATGGTGTGGCAGGACTTCATGTTCGCGTGCGCCTGTTATCCCGAGGAGGCGCCGTATCCGGCTCTGGTAGAGGCGGAGGCGCGGCACCAGATCGCGCGGCTGAGCGCGCATCCGAGCGTGGTGCTCTGGTGTGGGGGGAACGAGTGCGTGTGGGGGTATGAGTCTTGGGGGCACGCGCCGAAGGACACCGAGGGGCCGTGGAAGCAGCGCGTGGGGAACAAGACGTGGGGCGCGGGGTATTGGTTTGATCTGCTGCCGCGGCTGGTGCGCGAGCTTGATCCGACGCGGCCGTACTGGGCGAACTCGCCCTTTGCGGGCAAGCGCGACGAGAATCCGAATCAGGAGGCTCGCGGTGATCGGCACACGTGGGATGCTTCGCCGGGGAGCGCGGAGTTCCGGAAGCTTGTGCCGCGGTTTTGCGCGGAGTTCGGGCAGCAGGGGCCGCCGAGCCTTGAGTTGCTGCGGAAGGTGATCGCGCCCGAGGGCCTGGTCGTTGGATCAAAGGAGCTGGAGCATCGGCAGCGTGGAACGGGCGGAATGGCCGCTCACATCGACAAGCACCTCGAGGGCTTGCCGTCGGCGAAGAGCTTCGAGGAATGGCATCGGATGTTGCAGGAGGCGCAGGCCGCGGCGCTGAAGGCGGGGATCGAATGGCTGGCGGCGAATCGTCCGCGGTGCATGGGGGCACTGATCTGGCAACTCAACGATGCGTGGCCGGGGTTCTCGTGGTCGCTGATCGATTCGGAGGGGAAGCCGAAGCCGGCGTACTTTGCGGTGCGCGAAGCGTTTGGAAAGATCGAGGGCTAATCAGCCAAAGCCGTGCATGACCGTCAGGCCTTCGACCTTGTCGAAGTGAGTGTCTTCGGTCGCGAGGGCGAGGGCGTGCTGGACGCAGATCGCCGAAATCCAAACGTCGTTTTCCGGAATCGGAGCTCCGGCACGCTTGAGGCGGAGTCGCAAGTCGGCGTAGACGACCGCCGTCGAAGCGTCGGCGGGAAGCACGCGACATCCCTGCACAAGACGGTCCACGGCCTCGAGGTTGGCCGCGGCGCGGCCCGAGTTGGCTGCGCCGAAGCGCAGCTCACCGATCACGGGAACTGGCAGGCACAACTCCGGAAACTTCGAGATCCACGCGGCGGCGTTGGGTGTGCCATTGAGGATGGCTATTGCCCGATTGGTGTCGAGCGCGATGGGGTTACCAGTCACGCTCATCCACCCTTTCGAACTCGTCGGTGACGAGCTTGGCCATCTCGGCGGCGTCGGCGTCGGAGATGGTGCCGAGGCATGCGCGGACGCCGTTGGCGTCGGTCGTCGACGGAACGTGGTCCAGCGAGGTGACCGTGACGTCGAGGCTCGCGCGATTCGGAAGTCCCAGCAGAGGCTGGAGGGGGCGGATCACCCCGTTCTCAAAGATGGCCTTGAAGGATCGGATCATGGCGGCACCTCGACGGAATGATAGTTGGCCGGACGGCGCGGCGCGGATGGGCCATCAATCCGGCGTGGCGTCCGCGGTGTTGCGGACGTGCTTCCGAGGGGCGTGCGGGCCCGAGGGCTCGACCGTGGGCGGAGCCTTCGCGCCGTCGCCGGCCCTCAGGGCGACAACAACGAGCACCCAGGAAGGGAAGGCCGCCACCCAGGGGATGGCCTCGGCGACCAGGGCGGGCAGCAACTGCCACCGCCAGCCGAGTATGCCCAGAAGCAGGACCGCCGTGACGCCGTCGACGACCCACTGCACGGGGGGCGTGAACTCGGTCCAGACGGAGACGGCATCGGAGATGATCGCGATGATGATCGCGGCCGTGAACCGCCGCTTGCTGATCGGCCTGCTCATGGGCCGCCTCCCCCTTGTTCCTCTCGCCACTGGACGTCACACTTCCAGCCCGTCGGCCGGTACAGGTCGTTGAGGATCGCGACGGTGTTGCGGCGGGCTTTATCGAGGTCGGCCGCGTCGTTGAGGCGCTTGTCGAACTCCTTCTGCACGGCCTTGCCGGCCTCATCCTTGAAGCGCTGGTCGGTGGTGAACAGGCCGAGTGTGTAGCCCAGAAAGCCGTCGCGCTCGATCTCGGAGTACTCGACGGACTCGATGCGCGGCTTGTGCGGTCGCGGCGGGTCGAGGCGGATGGTGAACGTGCCCTTGGCGGGGTCGATGTTCGAGAAGTCGGCCTCGGAGATGCGGCTGACGTCGATCGCGTACTCGATGTCGGCGGAGGCGGTGACTCGGCCGGTGCGGCGGGCGAACTTAGTCTCGGGGTCGGCGAACTCGAAGTGCACGGTGCTCACGATGAGCGTGCCCGAGCCCTGGATCGAGCGGATCATGGTGCGCGGCTCGAACCTGCGCTCTTCGGCGACCGAGTTCCTCATGTCGGAGGCAAGGTCCCTCGCGCGGCGGGCCCAGGCGCCGGGGCCGCACTGCTGGACGACGAAGACGGTCAGGCCGATGAAGACCGCGGCGATGCCGAGCAGGATGACCGTGGACCGGCGCGGGGCCTTCATGGGGTAGTTTATCCGCCGGGAAGAGCCGGTCGCGATGTGATCCGTGGGGTTGCGTGTTCGTGCGGCGCCTTTGCAGCACGCGTCGAGCGCACGGGCCGGGAGGCCCGTGCCACTTCATTCCTTGAGGCCCTGGGTGGCGACGCCCTCGATGAGCGATCGCTGGGCGATGAGGAAGACGATGAGCACGGGGGCGATGACCATGATGCTCGCGGCCATGACGAGATTCCAGGGCGTGGTGGTGTGCTCGGTCTGGTACATGTGCAGGCCGAGGGCCGCGGTGTAGGTGTCCTGGTGATTGAGGAACACGAGCGGGGCGGAGAAATCGTTCCACGTGGCGATGAACTGGAGCAGGGCCACGACGACGAGCGCGGGCCTGGCGAGGGGAAGGACGACATGGCGGAAAGTGCCCAGGTGCGAGCAGCCGTCGATGCGGGCGGCCTCGTCGAGCTCGCGCGGGATGCCCATGAAGAACTGGCGGAGCAGGAAGATGCTGAATCCGCCGGCGAACCACGCGGGGACCCAGAGCGGCTTGAGCGAGCCGATCCAGCCGAGATGTTTGAAGAGGAGGTATTGCGGGGCCATGATGACCGTGAAGGGGATCATCATGGTGGCGAGGACGAGGATGAAGGTGGTGTCGCGCCCGCGCCAGCGGATGCGGGAGAAGCCGTAGGCGACGATCGCGCTGGAGATCGTCATGCCGAGGACGCTGAGCGTGGAGACAATGAGCGAGTTGCGGAGGTAGAGGCGAAAGTCGGCGATGGGGGAGTTGAGGACCTCGGAGTAGTTCTTGTGGATCTGGTGGGCGAGGCGGATGGGGTAGGAGGCGGGGGGAGGAGGTGGGGAATGGAGGAGAGCGGAAGAGGGTTGATCGAGCTTCGGGAGCAGGCCGATGGACTGGGAGAGCGCTTCGTTGTCGGGCTTGATGGAGGTGCTCGCCATCCAGATGAGCGGGAGGGCGTAGGCGAGGGCGATGATCAGCAGGAGCGCGTAGAGCCACGGGCGGGCGATGCGGGATCGCCTGCTGATCGAGGAGGATGGACGGTTTGGTTCAGGCACTGCGGTAGTGGACGAAGCGCCGGGCGGCCCAGAGGGCGAGGCCGGTGATGAGGATGGCGAGGAGGAACTGGATCCACGCGAGGGCACTGGCGTAGCCCATGCGTCCGTACTCGAAGGCGTTGCGGAAGATGTACATGGAATAGACGAGCGTGGAGTTTTCGGGTCCGCCCTTGGGCGTCATGACGAGCGGGATGGCGAAGACCTGGATGCCCCAGATCGCGGCCATGACGCCGTTGAAGAGGATGGCCGGCGAGATCATGGGGAGCGTGACGTGGCGGAAGCGCGTGACCGGCCCCATGCCGTCGAGGTCGGCGGCCTCGTAGAGCGAGATGGGGACCTCGCGGAGCGCGGCCGTGCAGATGACGACGGCGGAACCGATGAACCAGAGGCCCATGAAGATGAGCGAGGGCATGGCGAGGCGGGAGTCGCCGAGCCAGTCGGGGCCGTGGAGGCCGAACTTCGCGAGGAGCGAGTTCAGCAGGCCGTACTGGCCGTTGTAGAGCCAGAGCCAGCCGATGGAGGCCGAGACGATGGGGATGAGCGTGGGGAGGAAGACGATGGCGCGGACGAGGTTTGAGCCGCGGAGCCGTTGTTCGAGCAAGACTGCTATGAGCACGGAGACGATCGTGCCGAAGACGGCGCAGCCGAGCGTGTAGAGGCCGGTGTTGCGGAGGGAGGTCCAGAACTCATGATCGCCCGCGATCTCGCGGTAGTTCGCGAGGCCGATCGGGATCGGGGGCTCGAGGAGCGAGTAGTCGGTGAAGGAGTAGTACGCGCTCATCGCGACGGGGATCGCGAGGAAGACGATGGTGCCGATGATCCAGGGGGAGATCCAGAGGAGGCCGTGCGCGAATGGGGGGAGACGTTTCATCGGGCGGGCCCTTCCGCGACCGATGTCGGATGCTGGATGTCGGGTGTCGGATGCAGGGCGTGCTGCTGCTGTTTCTTCCGGCGCGCGGCCGCCGCGTCGATGAGTTGTTGGGCTCGGGCCTGCACGTCGGTGAGAGTCTTCCGGGGATCGGCGCCGAGCCAGACGGCGTCGAAGGCGGTGTTAATGAGATCGGCGTAGGGCTTCCACGCGGTGGTGCGAGGGAGGACCTGCACGCGCGGGCTGCGGGCGATGGCGTCGAAGGCGTGGATGCTCGGGTTGGGGTGCTTGGCGTAGAAGTCGGGCGAGACGGTTGCGAACGGCGAGGGCTTGCAGTGCGCGAGCGCGAGCTCCTCCTGGACATCCTGGCGCTGCATGAACAGGAGAAAAGCGAAGGCTTCCCGCGGGTGCGGGCAGCCGCGGGGGATCATGAGGACGTCGGCCTCGAGCAGGCCCGCGGGCTCGTCCGGGTTGTAGATGTCGTCGGCGACGGGGACGGGCGCGGCCGCGTAGTCGAGATCGCCCGCGGGCCGCACCGACCGGATGAAGTTCGCCAGCCACGGACCCTGGACCATCATGGCCATCGCGCCGGAGATGAACGGGTCCTGGGCGGAGTGGATGTTGCGGCCGTAGCCGTTTGCGAAGGCGGTGGTCGCGGCGGGGCCGAAGG
>DASZWV010000093.1:0-11568 GCA_035546115.1 Phycisphaerales bacterium | reverse complement strand
GGGGCGGCGGTCGGGCCTGCGCCGGCGGTCGGGAATCGTGCGCCGGCGTATCCGGCCGAAGCGTTGCGGCGAGGGGTGGAGGGCGTGGTGGTGGTGCGCGTGGAGGTGGATGCGCTGGGGAGCGTGAGCGGCGCGCGGGTGGTGGAGAGCGCGGGGGACGGGTCGCTGGATGCGAGCGCGCTGGAGGCGGTGCGGTCGTGGCGGTTCGAGCCGGGGCGGGATGGGAGCGGCCGGCTGGCGGCGAGCCGGGCGGATGTGCCGGTGGTTTTTCGGATACGGCGAGAGAGGTGAGCGGCGCGTGCGCCGCTCAGGGCGGGAACAGCCGCCCGGGACTGCCGCCGGGGCCTACTCGAGCATGTGCGCGGGCGGCGGCGTGGAGGAGGAGATCTTCTCCTTCTTGAGGTGGGCCTCGGCGCCGGGGCTTGGGTCTTCGCAGGTGAAGAGGAACTGGTCGTCGTCGATGCGGGCCTGCATGTGGACGGGGCGGCCCCAGATGGTGCGGAGGTTGCGGAGGACCTCCCGGGCCTTGGCGAGGTCGACCTCGAGGCCGGAGAACTGGTGGGCGAGGTAGAGCTCGCCGCGGTTGCGGTAGTTGCCGTCGACGACGTACATGAAGGGCTGGCCCATGTTGGTGAGGCGGTAGAGGAGGGTCTTCTTGACGCGCTCGAAGTCTCGGGAGACGATCTTGGTCTCGCCGGTCTGGGGGTCGCGCTTGTACTGGTACATCTTGTGGCGCTCAACGAACTCCTCGGTGAGGAACTCGTCGATGAACTGCACGTCGTTGTAGATGCGGCGGACCTCGAAGATCTTCTCGCGGCCCTTCATGGAGCGGTCGTCGTGGCCCTGCTTGGCGCCGATGCCCTCGAGGCGCTCCCAGGACATGCCGTGCTGGCCGGCGTTCCAGCGGCGCTCGATGTCCTTGAAGATCTCGACGCCGATCTTGTAGGGGTTGAAGCCGCCGGGGGCCATGGCGAGCACGCCGGAGTGCTGGTCGGCGTACTGGACGATCTCGGAGGCGGTGACGAAGTGCTGGGTCATGAGCTTGGAGTGCCAGTAGACGGCCCAGCCCTCGTTCATGATCTTGGTCATGGCCTGCGGGGCGAAGTAGTACGCCTCGTCGCGGATGATGGTGAGGATGTCGGATTGCCAGTCCTCGAGCGGCGCGTGGCGGAGGAGGAACAGCAGGACGTCGCGGGTGGGGCGCTGGGGGATGCGGCCGCGCTCGGAGGCGAGCCTCTTGTGGTGGGCCTCCTTCTGGCGGGAGAGCTCGTCGGCCGGGTTGATCCAGCGGTCCATGTAGTCCTTGGCGGGGAGCTTCTCGGGGACGAAGGCGGTGGGGTCGAAGGAGTCGTCGGGTCCGGTGCCGGGCGCGCCGCCGCCGGAGCGTGGGCGGAGGGGGGTGATGAGCGAGCGGGACATGAACATCGAGTGGGGGTCGATGAGGTGCTCGATGGAGAGGCAGGCGTCGATGAAGCGCTCGACGGTGTCCTGTCCGTGGCGGTCGATGTGGCGACGGACGCGGGTGGCGTGGTTGGCCATCTCGTCCATCATCTTGCGGTTGGTCTTGGCGAACCAGAGATTGTTCTTGAAGAAGTCGGCGTGGCCGTAGACGTGGGCCATGACGAGCTTCTGGTCGACGACGGCGTTGGACTCCTGGAGGTAGGCGTAGACGGGGTCGGTGTTGACGACCATCTCGTAGATGCGGCCCATGCCGTAGGCGTCGCGCTTGGAGAGTGACTCGTACTCCATGCCCCACTTCCAGTGCGGGTAGCGGACGGGGAAGCCCTGGTAGGCGGCGATCTGGTTCATGGTGTCGAAGGGGAGGACTTCGTACACCACCTCGAAGAAGTCGAGGCCGTACTCGATGGCCTTGGCCTTGATGGCGACCATCCAGTCGTGGAGTTCGCGGGAGAGGTTGGTGGAGGGTGCGCCGGGCATGGGGGGCGGTAGTGCTGAGGACTGAGGGCCGAGTGCTGAGTGCCGAGAGTTGGTATCGGCGTTATTGGGGCGTGGGTCTACCCGTTCATACGCCTGACTTTGCCGCTGAGGTCGATCAACGGACGAAGAGCACGCAGAGGACCGCCAGACCCACGGAAAGCACGTGGGTGAGGAGGGCGAGGCCCCAACGAAGCGGTGCCGGTCGCGAGTTGAGGCGGCGGCGGGCGAGGATCCAAGCCCAGGTCAGCACGCCGCAGAGCACGCCCGTTGCGAGGATGGGCCATCCTTGCCACATGGAGGGCCCGAAGCCCCGCATCAGGGACTGTAGAAAGATGGCACCGTAGACCAGGAGTCCGAAGCCTGCTCCCATGGCAAGGCCAACCACGCCGACAATGAACCAAGCCAGCTTCGGCTCGACCAGACCGGCCTGAAGCTTGAGCGGTTCGTTGCATTCCGGGCAGCGGGGGACGGTGAGCGCGCGGAGGTTGTAGCCGCAGCCCGGGCAGGGGTGGTCGCGATCGGCGAGGAACTGCAGGAGGAGATCGGGCGATTGCGGCAGTGCTTCAGGCGCTGGCGGCCGGGGTGCGGGCGGCGGTGCGAGGGGAGGGTGTGGGATCATGAAAGCACCCGGCGGGTTGCGGCGCGGCACGGTCGCTCTGCCCCATACCGGCTACAGCAGCGAGCGGATGCTGTAGGCGAGGAAGAAGGCGGTGAAGATAGCGAGGAGGAGGCCCGCGGCGGCGGTGGTCGGGCGGGCCCAGATGGGGCGCGGGCGCTTGGCGCGATTTCGGATGATGAGGATGAACCAGACGACGGCGATGACCGTGACGACCAGCTCGATGGCGATGTTCGTGGCGAGCTCGGCGCGAAGGGGGGCAAGGGTGGAGCCGCGGAGGGCGCCGGCGATGAGATTCGTCGTGTCGATGAGGATGCGCGTGGCGAAGTAGAGGCCGGTGAGGACGACGGCGATGAGGGCGAGGCCGTCCCAGACGGTGCGGGGATCGTCGCTGGCGATGGAGAGGGAGAGGGCGAGGCGAGCGCCGCACTCGGGGCAGCGGTCGGAGGCGCTGCCGCGGAGGTTGTAGCTGCAGCGAGGGCAGACGATGTCCCGCGAGGCGAGGAAGGCCTCGAGGAGGTCGCGGTCGGTGGATGGAGGGGTCGGTGTGTCCACGGTCAGCGAAACAGCATGTACGAGAGGTAGTCGATGATCTGCGCGAGGATGTGGATGGCTGCGGCGACCACGCAGATGAAGAAGCATCGCCGGTAGCGATCGTCGCGGCGGCGAGAGGAGAATCCGAGCGTGAGTATCGCGACGGCCGCGGTGATCGCGACACCGAGGGCAACGACGACGAGCGCACCCTGGCGGATGATGTAGTAGGCCGGCGGGGCGGTGCCGGGAATGGCGCGGAGGTATTGCAGTTCCCAGTACAGACCGAAGGCGAACTCGGCGAGCGCGGCCACGAGGATGAGCCAGGCGAAGAGGAGGATCCCGGCGCGGCCGCGCCGGGGCAGAATCGGGATGGAGGAAAGGCTCAGGGCGAGGTCGGCGGCGCACTCGGGGCAACGCTCGGCGGCGAGGCCGCGGAGGTTGTAGTTGCAGGTTGGGCAGAGGGCGTCGCGCTGGGCAAGGAAGGTGCGGAGGAGCTCGGCGTCGAAGCGCGGGGGCGGGGTGGGCTCCGGCATGGGGGAGGGTAGTGCGGAGCGCGGGGCGCGGAGCGCAGAGCACGGCGCCGGGAACGCCAAAAAAGACAAGGGCCCGACCACGAGGTCGAACCCTTGGGATTGGCGTGAGATGGGCGGGGCGATCAGCGGCGACGGCGGGCGGCGAGGAGGCCGCCGAGGCCGAGGAGGGCCATGGAGCCGGGGCCGGGGACGATGGCGACGGAGTTGAAGAACTGGTCGTTGAACTCGGCGTCGTAGTTGTACAGCCCGATGGAATCGATGCCACCGTTGATGTGGCGGCCGTTGAAGTTGAACACCGTGTTGTCGGAGAGGCGCGTCACGGTCATGTTGTACGCGCCACTGCTGGTATTGACGAGGGTGAAGTCGACGCGGAGGCCGGCGTCGGTGAAGCCGATGCCCGTGTCGAGGGTGCCGTCGGCGTCGATGATCTTGTAGTCGTTGTCGCCGCCGAAGAAGCCGAAGGTCGACTGGCCGTTTGGCGAGCCGGAGAGGCCGAGGGAGAATGGGTCGAGCGCGGCGAGATTCGCGGCACCGAAGCTCATGCCGACGAAACCGCCGCCCTGGATGGAGCCGTTCTCCTGGAAGATGGTGATGGTCTGGCCATTGACGAGATTGTTGGTGTTGAACGCATCGCCGGTGAGGCGGCGGTACGCGGCGACACGCTGCACGCCACCGTTGTTGGCGTAGATGCCCCAGGCGTGGTTGGGCGACTTGATGTTGTTGAGGTCGCCGTTGCCCGCGCCGGCGAGAAACGTTCCGGCGAAGCCCGAGGCCTGATCAACGTTGATGACCCAAGGGAACCAGCCGTAGCCGCCGTTGGTGCCGCCGGTCCAGCCGCCGCTGTAGGCGGGGTCATCGGCGTTGTCGGAGGCGGGCAGGCTTGCGAAAGCGGGCGCGCACAGGGCCAAACCGGCGGCGCACGTCAGAACAGAAACCAGCTTCATTGGGGTCCTCTCTCTCAACTCCGGTCCGGTAGGACCGCTTTTCCACACACACCCGCCCGTGGAGTGAAAATACCCGCGGAATGGGGTGGTTGCAAGAGGAAATCGCCGTCGCCAAGTATTCCCGAGCGGATGGGTGGGGAATTCCCGTTTGCTCCGAAGACCTGCGATCGGATTCTGATTGGTAGGCGCCTACGCGAGCGTGATTCGGACCTTGGTGAGGTTGGCGGGGCAGGCCTGGGTGAGGGCGGCGAAACCGCCGGCGCGGAGGAAGCGGTCGAGTTCGAAGCGTGTCGCGGCGTCGGGGACGGCGACGGTGAGCTGGGCACGGGAGAGGGAGGTGAGGCGGGTGCGGGGGAGGAGCGCGGCGGGGATGGTGGCCTGCCAGGCCGCGGCGATGGAGGAGACATTCCTGCGAAGGCGGGTGATGTCGGCGAGGGCGAAGTCCATGTCGCGCCGGAGGGAGAGATCGCGCGGCGGGCGAACGCGGTTGGCGCGGATGCGTGCGAGGCCGGCGAGCGCGGCGGGGGGCGCCGTGGGCTGGGCGGCGGATGGGAATGCGCGGCGCGAGCGGCGGGCCATGGCGGAGGGTAGTGCCGAACGGCGAGCGCGGTGTGTACGCTTGGCCCGGCATGGCGACGACGATCGAGATGAAGGAGTTGACGAAGACGTTTCCCGGGAGCGCGCCGGGGGCGGGCGGGGTGCCGACGACGGCGGTGGACCACGTGTCGCTGCGGATCGAGGCGGGGGAGCTGTTCTTTCTGCTCGGGCCGTCGGGGTGCGGGAAGACGACGATGCTGCGGATGGTGGCGGGGTTCATCGAGCCGACGGGGGGGCAGATCCTGTTTGATGTAGGCGACGGGCGGACGCGGGATGTGACGTACCTGCCGCCGAACAAGCGGAACACGGGGATGGTGTTCCAGTCGTACGCGCTGTGGCCGCACATGACGGTAGCGCAGAATGTCGGGTTCGGGCTGGGAATCCGCAAGGTTCCCGCGGCGGAGAAGGAGCGGCGCGTGACGGAAGCGCTGCGGATGGTGCGGATGGAGCAGTACGCGACGCGCAAGCCGAACCAGCTCTCGGGGGGGCAGCAGCAGCGGGTGGCGCTGGCGCGGGCGCTGGTGATCCGGCCGGATGTGCTGCTGCTGGATGAACCGCTGAGCAACCTGGATGCGAAGCTGCGGATCGAGCTGCGGTCGGAGATCCGGCGGATCTGCAAGGAGGTGGGAGACGGGGCGGCGCCGAGTGCCGAGTCCCGAGTGCCGAGCGGGATCACCACGATCTATGTGACGCACGATCAGAAGGAGGCGCTGTCGATCGCGGATCGGGTGGCGATCGTGAACCAGGGGAAGATCGTGCAGATGGGGCCGCCGGCGGAGCTGTATCGCCGGCCGCGGAGCCGGTTCGTGGCGGAGTTCCTGGGGGAGACGAACTTCGTGGAGGGGGAGGTGATCGGGGAGGAGGGCGGAAGGACGATGGTGCGGACGGGGCTGGGGACGGTGCTGTCGAGCGCGGTGTCGCCGGAGGTGGGCATGGGCGCGGCGCGGGTGACGTGCTCGATCCGGCCGGAGGCGTTCCGGGTGAATGCGCCGGACGGGGTGAACACGATCATGGGGCGCGTGGTGGAGTCGATGTATCTGGGGGAGACGGCGCAGCTGGAGGTGGAGTGCGCTGGTGGCGTGCGTGTTCGCGTCGCGGCGCTGAATCCCGGGATGGGGACGCGGGCCGGGGAGAAGGTGACGCTGGGGGTTGGGGCCGAGGATGTGGTGGTGCTGGCGGGATGAGCGCACGAAAGACGCCGGTTGCCGCGGAGGAACGAGGCGAACCAGCGGCACAAAGGAACCGGTCGGGGCAAAAAAGCAAAGAGCCGGCTGATTAGGCCGACTCGTTGCTCGTCTCTCTCGGACGTGTCGTTGCTGGGAGGCGACCCTTTCGGGCCGTTCCCACCTGTGGAAAAGGCGTGTGTTGCTGATAGTCATACGGCCGAGAGGCGGCTTGGTTTGCGAAAACCAGCGGGAAAACCGCCAATCGAGCAAGCTTTGGGCATCTGGGCCCGGCCCGGCGGCAACGTGGCCGCCCGAAGCTCGCCGGGGGGCTTTCGCCCGCCCGGCGAGAGAGATTTGTTCGCGTGCGCGAGCACGCGGAAACAGACAAACATCCCCCAGGGCCTGCGGGCCCGAGTGGACAGCGAGACGCCGGCGATTCCATTCGCGGGGTTTGTTCGGAGTGTCATCCGGAACAAACTACGGCACATCCGTGCGCGAACCCCTTCGAGCCCGTTCATGGGGCCGAGAGCGATCTGGACCTGAGTGTGCGGGGGTCTCTCCCTCCCCGGGACCAGGCACCGAGAGTGTACCTCACAGAGTAACAACAGCCAGTGGCTGGGCAGAAAAACTAAGAATCCCGTGGTTTTTTGGTGGGAACTTGCCCCCGTGGAAATGAGAACTCTCTTTGCGATCGAGTCAAGGGCATGGGAGGCACCGATGAGGCGCCTCGAAGGGGTTGTGGAGTGGCGAGTTCCATGTACAGTGGATTGATGGTGCGACGACACGGCTGGCGCAGTCTGGCGGGTGTTGGGGCGTGCGTGGTGATCGCGGGAAACGCGGCCGCGCAGGAGAAGCTGCACTTCACATACCTGTGGCACATGGAGCAGCCGATCTACTGGCCGGATCGGCAGGGGACCAACGGCGTGCTGGGGGACCGGTACGAGCGGCTGGCCGAGTCGCTGGCGCGGGGCGGGGCGCATCCGGAGAACAACCTGAACGACATCTTCGGGAATGCGGACCGCGTGGCCGGGTATCAGTATCGGATGCGGGACAGCATCTCGGCGTTCGCGGCGTTTCCGGGGTTCGGAAGCGTGCCGGAGGGTGGGGCGCAGATCTCGTTTTCGGGCGGACTGATCGAGAACATCATGTCGGTGGCGGGGACGGGCTTCATCGGCGGGCAGTACGGGAGCGGGTGGTACAACTCGCTGCGCGAGGCGCGCGGGTGGAGCACGACCGGCGGCGCGAGCGTGCCGCGGGCGGACATCGTGGTGTTTCCGTTCCATCATGCGCTGATGCCGCTGGTGGATGAGAGCGCGATGCGGAAGGAGATCGAGGCGTACAAGGCGGTCTACGCGGACGCGTGGGGGACGGCGCGGCCGATCTCGAGCGGGTTCTTTCCGAGCGAGATGGCGTTCAGCGAGCGGATGATCGGGGTGCTGGCGGATGAGGGGGTGCAGTGGTCGATCGTGAGCGGGGAGAAGGTGAGCCGCGCGTGCGGCGGGTTTCCGGTGGTGTTCGGGAGCGGGGGGATCAACTGCGATCCGCCGAACCGGGCGGATCAGATGAATCCGGCGCAGAGCGATTGGTTCCGGCTCTCGATCGACCGGGGTTGCGCGCCGGCGGAGGCGTACCCGTTCGCGTTCACGCCGCACCGGGCGCGGTACGTCGATCCGGCGACGGGGGCGGTGAGGTCGATCGTCGTGGTGCCGGCGAGCCAGTCGCTGGGATGGAAGGATGGGTACAGCCCGCAGGGGATCGGGGAGTTCGACACGCTGAACGCGAAGAACGATTCGTCGCGGCCGATGCTCGTGGTGCTGGCGCACGACGGGGACAACGCGTGGGGCGGCGGGTACTCGTACTACATGGAGGCGACGCCGAACCGGGTGTCGACGGCGCGGAGCGCGGGGTACGTGGAGACGGTGGTGCAGCGGTACCTGGCGGACCACCCGGTGCCGGCGGGGGACCTGGTGCACGTGGAGGATGGGGCGTGGGTGAACGCGGATGGCGACTTCGGGTCGCCGCAGATGCTGAACTGGAACTGGCCGCTGCTCAACAGCGCGGGGCAGATTGATATTGCGAACGGATGGCACGAGGATGAGCGGAACTGGGCGGTGATCACGGCGATGCAGAACCGCGTGGACACGGCGGAGCAGATCTGGCGCGCCGGGGGCGGGACGGTGGATGCGCGGAAGATCGTTTATCCGGAGACGGGGGCGAACGCGGTGGAGCGGGCGTGGCACTATTTCCTGGGGTCGCTGAACTCCGGGTACATGTACTACGGGACGTCGGTGGACATGGAGGTGAAGCCGACGGTCGCGTGCAACAACGCGGCGCGGCTGGCGGACCCGGTGATCGTCGGTGGTGTTGACGCGACGGGGCCGACGATCTGGATCCCGCAGCGGCACCCGTGGAACCCTGGGAGCGTGAACTTCGGGCCGCAGTATGGGTATCAGCAGTCGGTGAACAGCGGGGACTTCTGGGTGTGGACGTTCGCGTACGACGTGAGCGGGGTGTCGAGCGTCTCGCTGAAGTATCGCGTGGATGCGGATGGGGTGCGATCGCTGTCGAGCACGGAGAACGAGACGTACGCGGGCGGGACGGGAGTCGGGGCGTGGCAGACGCTGGCGATGAATCGGAGAACGTTTCCGGCGGGGAACGTGTACAACAACCCGACGATCGATTTCTTCGTGATGCCGCAGTACATCGCGGATGAGTACTCGGTGCAGGTGATGGGGCTGCGGTCGGTGCTGATCGATTACTACGTGGAGGCGGTGGACTCGCTGGGGAACGTGAAGAGGTCGCCGATCCAGCACGTGTGGATCGGGGATGGGAGCGGGGCGACGGGCGGGGGCGGCGGATGCTCGTCGGGCGTGGTGACGACCTCGCCCTGTCCGCCGGTGTCGGGCCAGCAGGTGACGATCTCGTACGACGCGGCGGGGCGGAATCTGTCGTCGGCGAGCGCGGTGGCGATCCACCTTGGGTACAACGGGTGGACGAACGTGATCGCGCCGGATCCGGTGATGACGCGGGCGGGCTCATCGGGGCCGTGGATGTACACGTACACGGTGCCCGCCGCGGCGACGGTGATCGACTGCGTGTTCAACAACGGCTCGGGGACGTGGGACAACAACTCGGGGACGGATTGGCACATCTCGGTGCAGGCGGGGACGCCGGTGAGCGGGCGGTGCTGTGTGGGCGGGCTGTGCTCGGTGGTGACGCAGTCGGCGTGCGCGGGCGCGTTCACGGCGAACGGGACGTGCGATGCGGCGTGTCCGGCGGATCCGGCGGGGGCGTGCTGCGTCGCGGGAGGGTGCACGAGCGTGATGCAGGCATCGTGCTCGGGGGTGTGGAGCAGCGGTGTTGCGTGCTCGCCGAGTCCGTGCGCGTTCGTGATGGATGGGAATGCGGATGGGGATACCACGGTCGTCGCGCAGAATGGGGCGATGTGGGTGCGGGCGGCGGTGCGCGGGGATGTGCTGTATTTGGCCGCGCCGAACACGCCCGGGGGGAACGACCGGTTCGTGTATCTGGCGCCGGCGAGCGGCCCGGGGGCGATGCGGAGCGCGAACTGGGCGAAGGCGGGGCAGGTGGCGGGGTGGGGCGCGCTGCTGGGCGCGGAGGCGGGCAACTCGTATGTCGGGTGGCAGGATCAGGCGGCGGGGGCGGCGGCCGCCGCGGCGAAGGGGGCGGTGGTCGAGGGGACGATCAACCTGCGGCAGCAGTTCGGGCTGGCGGCGGGTGCGCCGCTCCCGGAGAGCGTGTGGGTGGCGTTTGCGCAGTTCGGGACGGCGGATGGGGCGGCGCTGGTGCCGTCGTTGCAGGCGCCCGCATCGCTGGATGGTGATGGGAGCGTGCAGGCGGGGGAGTTCGTGCGTGTCCGGTTGTGCACGCTTGGCGTGGGGACGTGCTGCGCGGCGGACTTTGATGGGAATGGGACGCTGGCGGTCGCGGATATCTTCGCGTACTTGAACGCGTGGTTCGCAGGAGATTTGCGGACGGATTTCGACGGGAATGGGACGCCGGCGGTTGCGGATATCTTCGCGTACTTGAACGCGTGGTTTGCGGGATGCTGAATGACCGATCGAAGGATCGGTCGGGCACGGATTTCCGCGATCGGCAAACTCGGGCCGGATCGGCCGGTATGACCCTCGGGGCGCGGCGGGCGCGTCGCGGGGAACGCAAGTGGATGGAGCGCTTCAACAGAACGATGTGGGGCCCGCCGATGCGGTGCCGGTGATCCGGGGCGAGAGGGCGGGGCCGTGGAGCCGGTGCTGAGGGCTGGGTGGGGTTCGTGTTGCGGGGGGGATCGGGATTTGGCACACTGTGGGCATGTACGGGCTCGAGCCGACGAAACCGGGTGCGCCGGTGGCGGAGACGACGGTCGGGTCGGGGGTGCTGTGCGCGCGGTGCGGGTATGAGCTGCGCGGGCTGAGCGCCGCATCGCGGTGTCCGGAGTGCGGGGGGCCGATCCGCAACTCGCTGCACGCGGAGATGCTGGAGTATGCGCCGCCGGAGTATGTGAAGAAGCTGTGGCGCGGGGCGCTGCTGGCGCAGATCTCGGCGATCGGGGCGGCGGCGGCGACGTCGGCGATGATCGCGCTGCTGGTGCTGTTGATCTGGGCGGCGATCACGGACCGGGACCCTGCGCCGATCTTCATCGCGATGGGCGTGGTGAGCGTGGCGGGGCCGCTGGTGTGCGGCGCGACGGGGCTGGTGGGGTGGTGGTTGCTGACGGCGCGGGATGCGGGGGTCGGGGGCGTGCGGAAGGATCGCTGGCTGCGGCGGGTGATCCGGGCGAGCGTGGCGGTGGCCGCGGCGTGCTGGTTGTGCGTGTGGGCGCCGCCGGTGGCGGGGGGATTGATGGACCTGCCGCCGGGGGTGTACATCCCGCTGACGACGGTGATCGGGCTGGGGATGCTGGGATCAACGCTGACGATGGTGTTCGCGACGGGCCCGTACGTGGGACAGCTGGGCAAGCGGGTGGGGGATGACCACCTGGAGTCCATGGGGACGATGCCGATGAAGCTGGCGGGGGGGACGGGACTCGCGATGTTCGTGGGGCTTGGGGCGCCGCTGTTGGGGCTGATCGTGCCGGCGCTGTTGATCGCGCTGATGGTGTATCACGCGATGGTGATGAGGAGGGTGAAGTGGCTGGTGTATGGGGTGATGATGTAGGGAGCGAGCGACTGTCTTGAATGTCAAGCGGCTTTGAGTTCTTTCCACATGGTGTTGTTTCTGAT
>DASZWV010000092.1:0-6043 GCA_035546115.1 Phycisphaerales bacterium | reverse complement strand
GCCACCGTCATGATCTGCTTCAAGCCCGCCGCCCGCATCGGAGACACCTGCGCCCATGGCGGCTCCGTCGTCGGCCCCGGCGTTCCGACCGTCATGATCGGCGGCTGAACTCTCCCCACGCCGAAGCGCGTACGATCACCTCCCCTTCGGGGCGGTAACTCAACGGTAGAGTGCTAGCTTTGCAAGCTAGAAGTTGGGAGTTCGAATCTCCTCCGCTCCACTTTCCCTCGCGCGCCAACCCGCGAGACCATCTCCGCGCCGACCACCGATCCTCCACGTGTCCAAGGGGGCCCACCAACATCCCGCCTCGACCCCCTCCCCGAACTCATCCCTCTGGGGCCTGTGCACCGTCCTGATGACGCTCATCGGCTGGTCCAGCGTCCCCCTGTTCATCAAGTACATCGCCGCGTTCGTGGATGTCTGGACGCAGAACGGCTGGCGCTACGCCTTCGCCGCCGTCATGTGGGCCCCCGTGCTCATCGTCGCCCACGCCCGCCGGCGCGTTCCGGCGGGGCTCTGGCGCGCCTCCGTCGTTCCCTCCATCGCCAACGCCCTCGGCCAGACGCTCTTCACCTACGCCTACTACGAGATCGACGTCGCCACCGCCACCTTCGGCCTGCGCATGCAGATCGTCTTCCTCGCCGTCGGCGCGTACCTCCTCTTCCCCAGCGAGCGGGCGCTCCTGCGAACGCCCCAGGCCTGGATCGGCATCGCCCTCGTTCTCCTCGGCATCGCGGGCACCATCCTCTCCATGCCCGAGCCCGCGCCGACCGTCGACGCGGCGGCCGCGATCGCGCTCCCCGTCGCCCACCTGGGCTCGCGCGCCTTCGGCGTCGCCGCCGCCATCTCCTCCGGTCTGCTCTTCGCCGTCTACGGCCTCGGCGTGCGCAAGTACATGCACGGCTTCCACCCCGTCACCGCCTTCGCCGCCATCAGCCAGATCACCGCACTCCTGTGCGTCGTGTTCATGCTCGTCGCCGCCCGCGCCGACGCCGGCCGCGGCCCGCACGACCTCGGCCTCTCCGTCCTGCACCTCAGCGCGGCGCCGATCCTGCTCATGATCCTGAGCTCCATCCTCGGCATCGCCCTCGGCCACGTCTTCTACTACATGGCCATCGCGCGTCTCGGCGTCGCCGTCACCAGCGGCGTCATCCAGTTGCAGCCGTTCTGCGTCGCCGCGGCCCAGTTCATGGTCTACGGCGTCGCCCTCACCATGGGCCAGTGGATCGGCGGCATCGTGGCCGTGTGCGGCGCGGTCATGCTGCTGCACGCCCAGTGGGCCATGAGCCGCACCCGGGCCCTCGCCCCAACCGGAACCATCGCCAGAGAGACGATCCCCGGCGGTGAGCCCGTCGGGGTCGAGGCCGCCGAGATGGACGCCATGCCGGTCGAGCGATCGTCAAAGCGCTGATCGACCGCACTCCGGACAGACGCCCGCGGGTTCGATCCCCCGAAGGTCATACCCGCATCGACGACAAGCCCAAGGGGCGCGAGCCCTTGGAAGCACGCGTCTCCACACCCAGTACACCGGCGCCCCCGCCGCCAGCACCCCCAGCCACGGCGCCGTGTGCGCAAACCGCCACGATCCCAGGTCCCACGATCCCAGCGTCACGCCCGTCGCGGCCCGATCCGCGTAGATCGCCAGCCCAGTCATCCCCAGCGCGCTCAGCACGAACACCGCCGGCACGATCGGGTACCCCGGGCACGCAAACGGCCGCGCCGCATGCGGCCACCGCGCTCGAAACACGAAGATCGCCGCCCCGCCCAGCGCGTAGAAGATCCACATCGTGAACACGAACCCCTCCGCCAGCGCCTGGAACGACCCCAGCCACCACACCGCCACCACCGACAGCACGACCTGCGAGATCAGCGCCGCATCCGGCGTCCCGTACCTCGGGTGCACGTGCCCGATGAACCGGAACAGCAGCCCATCGCGCGCCTGCGCATAGCTCACCCGCGCCCCGGTCATGATCGATGCGTGCGATGACCCCAGCGTCGAGCACAGCACCACCAGCACCACCGCCACGCCGCTCGCCCCGCCCAGCAGCCGCTGCATCACAAGCGGCGCGACCGAGAAGCTCTCCGGCGGCGTCGCGCTCTGGGCCGCGAGCATCCGCTCGCGCATCTCCGGCAGCGGCACGAGCATGAAGTACGCCGCGTTCACCGCCACGTACACCCCGATGATCGCGATCGTTCCCCCCACGTAGATCCTCGGCAGCGTCCGCCGCGGCTCGCGCACCTCGCCCGCGATCGACCCCACATCCGCCCATCCGTCGTAGGTCCACAGGATCCCCGCCATCACCGCCGCCAGCCCGCCGAGCACGCCCTCATCGCTGTCCACGGCCCCCAGCCCGGTGTCTCGCAGCCCACCGAGGTCCACCCGCGACAGCGCGATCACCAGCAGCACGATCGCCGCGAGCGCCCCGAACTTCAGCGCCGTCAGCACCCCCGCGAGCGCCGTCGAGAGCCGCACGCCGCGAACGTTCACCCACGTCAGCGCCAGCAGCATGATCGTCGTGCTCACCCGCACATCCCAGTGCGCCTCGTACGACGGATCGACGAACCTCCGCCCGATCGCCGTCGCCAGCAGGTTCACGTGCTCGCCGAAGATGAACGCGATCCCGCCCGCCGCGAACGGCTTTACCAGCACCAGGTACGCCCATCCGAACACGAACGCCGCGCAGTCGCCGAACCCCTCCCGGATGAACACGTACACCCCGCCCGAGTGCGGCCGCATCGCCGCCAGTTCGGCGTACGTCAGTGCTCCCGCCAGGCACACCAGCCCGCCGAGCACCCACAGCCCCAGGATCACCAGCGGCGACCCGAAGTGCTGCGCGATCTCCGGCGGCGTTCGAAAGATCCCCGACCCGATGATCACCCCGATCATCACCGCGATCCCGCCCCAGAAACCGACGATGCGCCGCAGGTCCGGCGCTTCCGGCCGCGCATCTGAAGAAGGAGTGGGGGAGTCGGCCACGGGGCGGAGTGTATTGGTTGCTTCGGGGTGCCGTGGTGGGCCGCTCCGGGCCCGCCACGCCGGGTGCCGCCGGTTCGCCCCCGGTTCCTCCGGAGCAACGGCCCGGCGCTCGCGGGCTTATCAGCCGTTGCTGCCCCACCCAACCAGTCAACCTGCTCCGTCTATTCCGCCGCACCCACACTTCCGGCGACCCTCCGGCGCTCCACCCTGATTCGGCCCCCCGCCCGCACCGATCCTCCATCTCCACCGGAGGCATCCCCCATGCTGCGCAAGATCAACACCGACCAGTACGCCGGTCGCACCACCGTCACCGGCCACGCCCGCTCCGAGAAGCGCCGCGGCGGGCGCATCAAGTGCTCCTCGCTCACCTGCGAGCTCGGCGGCGTCGCCGACATCTCCTCCTCCGGCATGCGCGTGCACACGAAGAAGAAGCCCGCCACGCAGGTCGGCGACGAGCGCGAGCTCACCCTCAAGTGCGACGACGAGAAGTTCGTCGTCAACGCCATCTGCGTCTGGATCCGCGTCGACGACCGCTGCGAGTTCGACATGGGCTGGGAGCTCAAGCAGTGCGACGCCCTCACCCGCAAGCGCCTGATGGAGCTCGCGGCCTCCGGCCAGCACTCCGAGGGCCTCGCCCGCGGGTGGTCCCCCATGCAGTGGTGGCGCAACGCCGGGTGATGGTCCCGCTCGCCCCTCAGTTCGACTCGCCCTCCGCCTCCTCCGCGCGCTCCGGCTCGATCTCCAGCATCACCCGGTCCACGCGCGTCCGGTCCATGTCCACCACCTCGAACGTGTAGCGCCCGAAGCTGAACCGGTCGCCGATCGCCGGCACCCGCCCCAGGTACGACAACACGAACCCGCCCAGCGTGTCGAACCGCCCCTCCTCCTCGCGCGGCAGCTCGTGCGCCTCCATCAGCCACTTGAGCTCCCCGACCGGCAGCATCGCATCCAGCAGGTACGAACCCTCGTGCCGCTTCACGATCAGCGGCTCGGGCGTCCCCCCGCCCGCCGTGGTGATCTCACCCAGCATCGACTCCACCAGGTCGTTCAGCGTCACCAGCCCGACCAGCGACCCGTACTCATCCAGCACGAACGCCAGGTGCGTCCCGCGCTGCTTGAACTGCTCGAGAACCTTCAGCGCCGTCGCCGACTCGGGCACGAAGTACGGCTTGCGGCACAACGCCCGCAAGTCCAGCTCCTCCGAGATGAGCGTGTGCTTCACGATGTCCTTGACGTGCACCAGCCCCACCAGATGGTCCAGGTCCCCCGTGCACACCGGAAAGTGCGAGTGCGCGCTCGTCGCCACCGCCACCCGCACCCGCTGCACCGAGTCCGTCACATCCAGGAAATCAATGTCGTTCCGCGGCACCATGAGCGACCGCACCCGCTGGTCGCCAAGCTCGAACACCCGCTCCACCAGCTGCTGCTCCGCCTCGTGCACCGTTCCGAGCTCCGCGCCCGACGCCAGGATCGCCCGCACCTCCTCCTGCGCCGCCTCCTCCTCATCCACCCTCGGACGCGGGAACAGGCCCAGGATCAGGTTCGTGAGCGCCGACAGCACCGCGATCAGCGGCGCCGACAGTCGTGACATCATGTCCATCGGGCGGGCCACCAGGCGCGCCAGTCCCTCCGGATACATCTGCGCCAGCCGCTTGGGCACCAGTTCCGCCAGCAGAATGGTCGCGAACGTCAGCACCAGCACGGTGATCGCCGTCGCCACGACATGGCCGTGCCGGGCCAGCCAATCCACATCCGCGAACCACCCGCGCAGCACCTCCGTCAGGCTCGCCTCGCCATACACCCCGAGCACGATCGTCGCGAGCGTGATCCCCAGTTGCGTCGCCGAGAGATACCGGTTGGGATGCTCCATCAGCGCTAGCGCCACCCGCGCGCCCTTGTCCCCACGCTCCGCCCGCGCCTGCAAGCGCCCCTTGCGCGCAGACACCAGCGCCATCTCGGCCATCACGAACAGGCCGTTGAAGACGATCAGCACCGCGATGATCAGCAGCAGTGACACAGCCCCCAGCGTATCGACATTCTC
Source organism: Phycisphaerales bacterium (assembly GCA_035546115.1). Taxonomy (GTDB): domain Bacteria; phylum Planctomycetota; class Phycisphaerae; order Phycisphaerales; family UBA1924; genus UBA4658. Next base: position 1,025 of record DASZWV010000092.1, on the reverse strand, counting down.
TCTCGCCCGCGACCCCTCGGGCCTCCGTCCTCAGTCCTCGGCCCTTCTCAAGGCATCCCGCCCCCGCCCCCCGCGTGCATCCCCGGGTTCGCCGTCCCCTTCGTATCCGACAGTTCCCCGTCATCCATCACGTACAGGCTGATCAGCCAGTCCTTCACCAGGTACGGGTCCACCTTCAGTTTCCCCGTCAGCGTCCCGCTCGTCCGCAGCCGCTCGTTCCCCTTGGCCGCGGCCTTCAGCTTCACCTCGATCGCGTCGTACGGCGTCGGCGGCACGCCGATGCAGCACCCATCCCACTGGTTCAGCATCATCAGCATCTCGTCCGCGCTCTGCGCCATCACCGGAAACGCGATGTACCCGCTGATCCGGATCCACTTCCCATCCAGCATTTTCACACGATCCGGAATCACCTTCTTCCCCAGCCGCGGCCGGTACGTCTCCTCCGCCGACACCAGCATCTCCCACGTCACCCGGTACGGATCCTCCTTCGTCCCCGCGCCCTTGATGACGTACTTCCCATCCACGAGCGTCGAGCCATCGTTCTGCGGCTCAAGCTTCACCGGAAGCCCTGCAGGCGACCCCGCCTTGATCGCATCCGGCTTCGCCTCCGTCTTGGCCTCCGGCTTCGCTTCAGCCTTCGCGTCCGGCTTTGTCTCAGGTTTGATCTCCGGGCCCTCGATCGGCTTGGCCGCAACAACCGGCTTCGGATCCGTCGCAGGCTTGCTCGCCTCCGCGGCCGCAGGAGCGCTCGTGCTCGGCGTTGCCCTCGGAGTCTCGATCGGAGTCACCTTCGCGGCAACCGGCTTCGTGGCAACCGCCGGCGGCGCAGGCGTGGGTACCAGCGGAGCATCCGTCACGCTCTCCATCACACCGATCGCCCCATCATCCGCGCTCGGCGCAGGCTTCGCGAGAGGCTTCGCCGTTGCACTCTCAACGGGCTTCTGAACAACCGGCCCCGGTGCGCTCGCAGTCCGAGGCGCGGCCTTCGTCGGTTCGTTGGCCTGCGCACTCCGAGGCGAGTCCAC
>DASZWV010000091.1:0-2873 GCA_035546115.1 Phycisphaerales bacterium | reverse complement strand
CCCCCCTCACGCCGTCAGGTTCCGCCCCATCTCCCCAGGCTCGAACACATGGGCCCGGGCCACCTCAAGTCGCAGGTTCACCCGTTCTCCCGCCTTGACGCTCTGGCACGGCACCCGTGCCACGATCGTGTGCCCCGCCGTCGCACAGGTGATGTCCATCTGATCCCCGAGCGGCTCGACCAGCGACGCCCTCGCGCCGATCACCGGACCATCGGAACTCGACGAATCCGCATCGCCGACCAGCGAGAACGCGTGCGGCCGCACCCCCAGCACCGCATCCTTGCCTCCGAGCGGTCGCAGCCTGTCACCCCAGGATCGCGGCAGCGACACCCGCAGCGGCACCCCGTCCGTCGAACCGCCACGCTCGGTGAAGACCGGCCCGCCCGAATCGACCGCGAGCGTTCCCGCCAGAAAGTTCATCGGCGGCGTCCCCAGGAAGTCCGCCACGAACCGGTTCACGGGCGCGCGGTACAGGTCCATCGGCGTGCCGATCTGTTGCAGTTGTCCGCCGGCCATGATCGCGATGCGATCCCCCAGCGTCATCGCCTCCTCCTGGTCGTGCGTCACGTACACCGTCGTCGTTCGCAGCCGCATCTGCAGCGCCTTAATCTCGCCCCGCGTGGACGTGCGGAGCTTCGCATCGAGATTGCTCAGCGGCTCGTCGAAGAGGAACGCTTTCGGCTCGCGGACGATCGCCCGCCCCACCGCCACGCGCTGCCGCTGGCCCCCCGAGAGCACGCCCGGCCTGCGATCCAGCAGTTGCGAGATGTGCAGCATCTCCGCGGCCGCCTCCACCCGCCGCGCGATCTGGTCCCTCGCCACCCGGCGCATCTTCAGGGCAAAGCCCATGTTCTGCCGCACCGTCATGTGCGGGTACAGCGCGTAGTTCTGGAACACCATCGCGATGTCGCGATCCTTCGGGTGCACATCGTTCACGGTGCGCCCGCCGATGGAGATCGTCCCGCCCGACACCTCCTCGAGCCCGGCGATCATGCGGAGCGTCGTGGACTTCCCGCACCCCGAGGGCCCGAGAAGCACAAGCAGCTCGCCCTCGCGCACCTCGAGGTTGAGGGATTTCACGGCATGGAAACCCGTTGGATAAACCTTCTCGACGCCTTTGAGTGTGATCTCGGCCATGCAGAGTGGCGCCGAGCCCGCGCTCGGGGCACGAACTATCTGCGAGCGCCCGCGCGAAGTCGAGATCCCGCATGAAACTCGGATGAAGTCGACGCAATCTCGCCACCCTCTGGATCGCGCCGCAGCGCGTTATCGGCGTTCGACCAGCCCATTGCAGAAATGTCTTTTCGCGCGCGCTTGTCTCGGCGGCAACACGCAATACTCTCTCTGCGTATTCCCATCGGGAGCGGGTCCGCGCGGGCCCGCGAGCGGGGAGTGAGAGAATCCCGCAGATTGTTGTTCCTGTTTCTCCGCCGACCTCAGGCGGGAAGTTCCATTTTTTCCATGCGGCGAAAGCCGCGATTAGGAGAGAGAAAGATGTTCCGATTCAGCTCCGCAGTGGGCGCCTGCGCCCTCGCCACGCTCGTCTGCGCCTCCGCGGCGAGCGCCTCGTTCAACTCGTTCATCATTCGCAACGACGGCGGCGGGAATCCCCCGGTCATCCAGCCCAACAACACCTATGTCCCCGGCGCGACGGAGTTCGTCATCGCCGCCTCCGGCCAGAAGGCCGGCTGGGGCACCAACGACTACGCCGGCGATCTGCTCGGCAGCATCTCCCTCGGCATCACCCGCCTCGACGATTCCACCCGCTTCTCCGCCGGCTCCGGCCCCGCCGTCGCCCCCTACTTCAACATTTGGATCACCGACGGCACGAACTTCGCCGTCGTCGCCAACGAGCCCTCGAACCCGTCCTTCGCCGCCTTCCGCACCGCCGGCGCCAACGGCCAGTTCACGTACAACTTCTCGCTCGCGGCGATCTCCGCCGAGCCCGCCAACATCTACGAGTGCCCCAACGCCGCCACCAAGAGCGACTGGGTCCACACCGTGCTCGGCAAGGTCGGCCAGCAGCTCACCTTCGCCGACGTCCTCGGCTTCACGCTCGGCGCTCCGAGCGCCTCGTACATCGCCGGCGGCAACGGCATCAGCACCGGCGCTCCCCGCGAGCTCGGCTCCAACAACGCCGTGGCTATTAACTGGATCTTCGGCGACACCCTCTCCAACTACGTGTCCGGTGCGGAGGGCTACGTCGTCTCCAATCCCACGGTGACGCCCGCCCCCGGCGCGTTCGCCCTCGTCGGCGTCGGCGGTCTGGCTCTCGCCCGGCGCCGCCGCCGCTGAAGCACCTCTCTCGCCTCTCATCGCAGCCCCGGTCCTCGCGCCCGGGGCTGTTTCTTTGCGCCCATCCGATTCACCCGAATCCCTCGGGCCACGCCCGCGATCGCCGCCGGCTCTGGCCGCGAACGCCTCCGCCGCCGGCGGCGTATGGCATCGTTGACCGACCTCCCGGGCGGGCGCACGACGGCGCGCCCCGCGTTCATCCGCTCTTCCCTCCGCGGGCCTCGCCCCGAGTCGCGGCCCCGATCCGCTTTATGATGGTGTCGCTCGTATCCTCTCCCCCCAGCCCGCGGTCCCCACCGCAGACAACAGAATCGCGCCTCTCGAGCTCCGCCCGAACCCAAAGGAGTTTCCCAGTGAGCACCGTCCGGAGTTCCGCCCTCGCAGTCGTTCTCTTCGTGGCAACCGCCGCTCCCGCGGCCATGGCCCAGCCGACCGGCCACGACCACCACCCAAGCGCGCCGGCAAAGGCGGACGCGCCGACGCCGGACCAACCGAAGTCCGACGCCCCCGCCGTCGCATCGTCCAGACGCATCGGCGATCCATATCCCCTCGCCACGTGCCCCATCTCCGGCGCGGAG
>DASZWV010000090.1:0-3127 GCA_035546115.1 Phycisphaerales bacterium | reverse complement strand
GTCGCCCCCATCACCCCGTCACCCGGTCGTACCTCCCATGCCCGACTCCTTCCGCTGCCGACTGATCACGCCCGAGGCCCAGGTCCTTGATGAGCCGGCGGTGAGCGCGGTCATCCCGTGCTGGGATGGCATGCTCGGCGTGCTGCCGCACCGCGCGGCGATGGTCTCGGAGTTGGGCACCGGCGAGCTGCGGATCGACTTCGCCGATCGCGGCTCGGCCCGGGGCGGCTCGCGGTCGTTCTTCATCTCCGATGGGTTCGTGCAGATGCTGAATAACTCGCTGACGATCCTCGCCGCGAACGCCGTCGGCGCCGAGCACCTGAGCGAGACCGATGCTCAGACCGAACTCAACGCCCTGAACGCCCGCCGCACCGAGAACATGACCGCCGACGACCTCGCCCGGTACCAGAAGGACAAGGCCCGCGCCGAGGCGAAGCTGCACGCGGCGCGGACGTTCAAGGCCAAGGGCGGGTTCTGAGGGAGGGGCGAAGGCGTGGCGCTGGAGGGGCGTGGAGAGCCCCCGTGGGCATGGGGGGCCAGGTCGGATGGGGCTCCACGGGGCACGAAGGCCACGAAAGCGGAACGAAGGTCTCGAAGTGGGTGTTCGTGGCGCTGTCGCCTACGGCATCGCTGCGAGGCGGGCGGCCGCGGAATCGCGGATCACCGCAAGCATGGCCGCGGCGCGCTTTGCGGTAGGGAACGCCCACACCCAGATACCGAAGGAAATGCCCGTTGTGGAGACGGCCGCCAGCAACGAGGATGCGAAGCCGGCGCCCATCAAACCGATCAGCGTCGTGAAGACCAACGGCTTGATGAATCGAACCCGTTGCGTGGCCCAGCCGGAAACAATCCGATTTCGGAGTTCTTCGGAATCTCCGTGGGCCATCCAGAGCCCGATGGCCCGCTCGCGATGGGTTCGGGTGTCCCATTTCCACAACAGCAACACGAGCGTGTCGAGGAAGACCCCGGCGAGGCTCAGAACGATGTCATGTCCCGGAAGCGGTGGAATGAAACCCGACCTGATTCCCAGAAAGCACCCGATTCCAAGCAGCAGGATCACAACCGCACAGAACACCGAGAGGCACTGCGCGGAGCGGATGGTGCTTCCCAAGTGAGAACTTGGCAGCAGATTGAGCAGGAGTTCTGCGATCACGGCCTGACGATAGCGACGGAACTGCCACCACATCCGCGCGGGGCTCGCGCCGGGCACGAAGTGTCCGGAGTGCGGGGCTCTGCCCACTGTCACCCCATCCCCTCCGCCGCCCCTCTGAGTCCTCTGCGCCTTCTCGGTGTTCTCTGTGTACCGAGCGATGTGCGAATCAGGTGGCTCGGCTGTTGCCGCGAGCCGGTCGGTCGCCCACTGGAGCCCGTCGGTCGTTGACCCGGGCCCGTCGGTCATCTACTGGAGCCCGTCGGTCGTTGACTGGAGCCAGTAGGTCATCCACTTGAGCCAGTAGGTGATCTACTGGAGCCAGTAGGTCATCCACTGGAGCCAGTCGGTCGTTGGCTGGAGCCAGTAGGTCATCTACCGGAGCCAGTCGGTCGCCCACTGGAGCCGAATGATCGTCGCCGCTCGATCTCCGGTTTCCCTGAGAGCGGCGTGGCGGCGCACCCGCCGCGTTCTTATCGCACCTTCGCGGTTATCCGCCACGTGTCCCCCCGCGAACCCCCGCCTGCCGTATCCGTGCCGATTTTTCCGGTTGTGCTGAATACGCGGGCGGGATGGGCCGAGACAGGAGTGGGGCGGTCGGGTTCCGGAGGCGGCCATGCGCAGCACGAAACACGATGGGCGATTCGCGGGTCGGGTGTTGATCGTGGAGGCCGACCGCGCCCTGGCGGGGCTGTACGCGGATGTCATCGCGACGCACGCCCCGGGTCTGCGGATCGATGCGTGCCCGCCCGAGCGGCACGAGGCGCTGCACGACAATCTCGGCGGCGCGGATGTGGTGGTGTGCTCGTGCGATGCGGGTGGAGGGAACGGGTTCGATGTGCTGCGCACCATCCACACCGAGCGGGCGTGCGCCACGGTGCTCGCGCTCATCCCCGCCGACCGGCCGGACCTTGCCGACCGGGCGCTCGAGGCGGGCGCGGCCGATGTGCTGCTGCGGGCGCCGGGGTATCTCGACCAGCTCGCGGTGGGAGTCCGCAAGAACATCGCGGCCTCGCGGCGGGCGATGCGGGCCGAGGCCCGGCGTGATCGGGCGCGGCGCGAGCTGGAGCAGGCGAAGCGCGAGATGGCGATCCTCCGGCTCGAGGTGCAGGACCTCTCGCGCCGGGTGCACGCGATGAAGGGCCGGCCGATGGGCGCGCTGCCGCTCCCGGTCATCACGCGGCCGGTGGAGATGGCGAAGGCTGCATAGGGCTGCCGTGGCACGGGCGTCCTCGCCCGTGGGAGTCGGCAGGAACTCCCGGACCTCCGGGCATCGCGTTCGGCGCGGTGTGACGACGATCGCATCGGTCGTGATCGGATGAACCCTTCCGCCCACGCACGGGCGAGGACGCCCGTGCCACCTGCGAACTACCCGCGCCTGGCCATCGCGCGGTCCATGTCGCGCTGGGCGTCGCGCTTGGCGATCGCGGCCCGCTTGTCGGCGTGCGCCTTGCTCTTGCCGATGCCGACCAGGAGCTTGGCCTTGCCGTTCTTGAAGTAGATCTTCAGCGGGACCAGCGCGCACCCCTTGGTCTGGACCTCCTTGGCCATTCGGGCGAGCTCGCGCGTGTGCACGAGGAGCGTGCGGGTGCGCGTCGGCTTGTGCTGGGCCGGGCTGCCCGTGGGGCCGGCGGGCGGGTACTCGGCGATGTTCACGCCGTGCAGGTACAGGCCGGGCTCGTAGCCGCGGCGGGGCGGTTTCTTCTTCTTCGCGGCCCCGTCGCCCGCGGCGGCCTCCGCCCTGGGCGCGCCGCGGAGCGTGCCGAACTCGACGCGGACGAAGCCCTCGGCGAGCGAGGCCTTGCCCGCGCGGATGCTCTTGACCTCGGAGCCGCGCAGGATCATCCCGGCCTCGACGGTGTCGAGGATGGCGTAGTCGTAGCGGGCGCGGCGGTTCTCGATCGACGGGCCGTCGGGCTTCTCCTTGGTCTGGTCTTTCTTCTTGGCCATGGGCTTGAGGGCGCAGGGGAGACTTTA
>DASZWV010000089.1:0-3750 GCA_035546115.1 Phycisphaerales bacterium | reverse complement strand
GAAACGCTCATCATCCGCGGCTCCCGAGTTCTTGCGGAGGGCCGGATTGGCCCTGGCGAGGTGTGGGTGCGCGATGGGAAGATTGCGGACGTGCTGCTGGGGGATCGAGCGCGAGGAACGCGGCCGGCAGACGGCGCCGAGGTGATCGATGCGGACGATCTCGTGGTCATGCCGGGGTTGGTGGATACCCACGTTCATGTAAACGAGCCGGGCCGGACGGACTGGGAGGGGTTCGCGACGGCGGGCATGGCCGCGGCGGCGGGCGGGATCACGACGATGGTCGTGATGCCGTTGAACTGCACGCCTGCCGCGACGAACGTGGAAGCGCTGCTTGGGGAGGCGCGGGCGGCGGCGGGGAAGTGCCGCGTGGACTATGGATTCTGGGGTGGGCTGGTGCCGGGGAACGTGGACCAGCTCGAACCGATGTGGGAGGCGGGTGCGCTGGGGTTCAAGGCGTTCATGGTGGATTCGGGGGTGGAGGACTTTCCGGGCTCCTCGCTCGACGTGCTTGTCGAGGGCGCGCCCATGCTGGCCGCGCTCGGTGCGCCGCTGCTCGTGCACGCGGAGAACGCGGAGATCATCCGGGAGGCGACGGCCCGCTCTGGCTTGGCGGATGAGCCCACGAGCTACGCGAAGTACGAGGCATCTCGTCCGGCAGATGTTGAGGAGCGGGCGGTGCACGATCTTGTGCAGATCTGCATGCGAAACAAGGGCCTGCGACTGCACGTGGTGCACGTGGCCTCGGCGGGCGCGGCCGTTCTGATCCACATCGGCGCAACCAAGCTTGGCCTGGCGATCACGGGCGAGACTTGCCCGCACTATCTGACGTTTGCGGCGGAGCATGTGCCCGCCGGCGGAACCATCTACAAGTGTGCACCGCCGATCCGCAAGGCCGATGTTCGTGAGGAGCTGTGGAGCTGGCTGGGGCGCGGCGCCCTGTCCATGGTGGTTTCCGACCACTCGCCATGTCCCCCGGCGATGAAGATGCTGCAGACGGGCGACTTTGCGCGCGCATGGGGCGGCATCTCCTCGCTGCAAGTGGGGCTTTCGGCAATGGCGTCGGGAGCGCGACTGCGGGGGTTTGATCTCGTGGACCTTGCGCGATGGATGGCGGAGAATCCGAGCGTGCTAGCGGGCGTTTCGCGACGGAAGGGAAGGATTGCGCCCGGCTTCGATGCCGACCTCGTGCTGTTTGATCCGGATGCGGAGTGGACGGTGGATGCGGCGAGGCTGTATCACCGGCACAAGATCACGCCGTACCATGGGCGCACGCTGCGGGGCGTGGTGAGGCGGACGATCCTGCGCGGGAAGACGATCTACGACGCTTCGCTCGCAAACCCCTTTCCTTCGGAGCCAGCCGGACGATGGATCAAGCGCGACCAGTGAGCAACGGACACCTGGGCCACTCGGATGCGCCGGCGCGGCCCGCGTGGGCGGAGCTGGTCGATCTCGCGAGCGAGCGGATGGGCGGGAGGGCGCTCGAGTGCTCAGATGACTTCTTTGCCGGCATGGAGAACTTGATCAAGCCGAGCGCCGCGGTGTTCGTACCGGGGAAGTTCACGGTGCGGGGGAAGTGGATGGATGGCTGGGAGTCGCGCCGGAAGCGCGAGCCGCCCCCCCAGCACGACTGGTGCGTGATCAAGCTGGGGCGGCCGGGGGTCATCCGCGGCGTGAACGTGGATACGTCGCACTTCAACGGAAATCAGCCGGAGGCGTGCACGGTCGAGGCGGCGATGATCGAGCCGGTGTCGGGCCGGCGCGGGAAGGGCGCGAAGTCGGCGAAGAGCGCATTCGAGGGGGTTGAGTGGGTCGAGATCGTTGGGCGGACGCCGCTTGGACCGAGCCGGGAGCACTTTGTTGCGAGCGGGGCGAATGCGGAAGGCAAGGCGTTCACGCACGTGCGCCTGAACATGTTTCCCGATGGCGGGATTGCTCGGTTGCGGGTGTATGGGGAGATTCGGGAGGACTGGCGTGCGCTCTCGAAGCACTCCGGGCCGATCGAGATGAGCGCGGCGATCCATGGCGGGCTGGTGGTGGCGGCCAACGACATGCACTTCGGGTCGCGGCACAACCTGATCATGCCGGATTTCGCGGCGAACATGGGCGATGGATGGGAAACGCGGCGGAAACGCGGCCTGACATGGGTGGATGGGCGACCCGTGGAGCACGACTGGGCGATCGTGCGGCTGGCGCATCGGACAAGCGTGACGGCGATCGACGTGGATACGAAGCACTTCAAGGGGAACTTTCCCGAGAGTTGTCGTGTCGAAGTGTGCGATGTGGATGCGGAGGTGCCGGGGGAGGATGCGCCATGGCGCGGCGTGCTGGCACGGACGAAGCTGAAGGCGAACCACCTGCACCATTTCGGGAAGGAGCTGGATCGGGCGGCGATCGATGCGCCGTGCACGCACGTGCGACTGTCGATCTTTCCGGATGGGGGCGTGAGCCGGCTGCGCGTGTGGGGGAGGCCGGTGGTATGAAGGAAGGCATCGAGGCAACAGGCATCGACGCACCGAGTCCGGAGGCGGGGGTGCGGCGGTTGAACGCGCTCTCGGTGGAGCAGGCGGCGGCTGTGCTGCTCGGCGTGTGCGGGTCGAAGCGATGGGTGGAGCGGATGGTTGCGAAGCGCCCGTTCCTGACGAGCGCCGCGTTGCTTGGTGAAGCGGATCGGGTCTGGCTCGCGCTGGACAAGGCGGATTGGCTGGAGGCGTTCGCACATCATCCGCGGATCGGGGAGCGGGACCTGGGACAGACACGGTTTGCCGCGACGGCGGCGCAGTCTTCGCGGGAGCAATCGGGGATGAACGCGGCGACGGATGCGCAGCGTGAGGAGTTTGCGCGGGGGAATGCGGAGTATGAGCGGAAGTTCGGGCATGTGTTCCTGATCTGCGCGACGGGGAAGAGCGCGGCGGAGATGCTTGCGGCACTGAGGTCGCGGATGCGCAACGCCCCGGAGGTCGAGCTCAAGAACTCGGCTGCCGAGCAGGCAAAGATCATCCGGCATCGGCTGGAGAAATGGCTGGCAACATGAGCGGGATCAGCACGCACATCCTGGATACCTCGCGCGGCGTGGCCGCGGCGGGCGTTCGCGTGGTTCTGGAGCACGAGCACGCGGGGAAGTGGACCCAGCTTGCGGACACACGGACGGATGCGGATGGGCGGGTGAAAAACCTGGTCCCGCCGAGCGCGGCGCTGAGCGCGGGGACGTACCGGCTGCGGTTTGCGACGGGGGCGTATTGGGTGAACCTGGGCGTGAGCGCGTTCCACCCGCACGTGGAGGTGGTGTTCACGGTGGGCGATGCGACGAGGCATCATCACGTGCCGCTGCTTCTGAGCCCGTTCGGGTACACCACCTATCGAGGGACATGAGCCAAGAAGAGCAAGCGTGCGAGGGCGGGCGGCCGGAAGACGAGCGCGGGGCGGTTCGAGCTCGGCCAGAACAACTACGGCAAGTCGCGGGTGCGGATGGTGAAGGTGTCGCGCAAGGGGCGCGTGCACACGGTGCGGGAGATAGAGGTGGCGATCGCGCTGGAGGGCGAGTTCGAGGCGGTGCACACGCGCGGCGACAACGCGATGTGCCTTCCGACGGACACGATGAAGAACACGGTGTATGCGCTCGGGAAGGACCATCCGCTGGAGATGATCGAGGAGTTCGCTCTGCACCTGGCGCGGCACTTCGTGAAGCACAATCCGCAGGTGCGATCGGCGGCGGTGAGCGTCTCGCAGGTGCCGTGGAAGCGGGTGAAGGGA
>DASZWV010000088.1:0-1732 GCA_035546115.1 Phycisphaerales bacterium | reverse complement strand
ACCAGCGGCGAGATCTCCGAGTTGGGGATCTGCCGATTCCCCACGATGTCCACCGAGTGGATGATCTTGGTCTCGACGAACTCGAAGACCACCTCGACGCTGCCATCGCCGAACGGCTGCGTCTTGGCCGACACCTCGCGGAACCGCGCAAGCCGGTTGAGGCGGGCCACGTCGGCGCGGACGGTCTCCGTGTTCAGCGGCTGACCCGCCTTGGTGCGGATCTGGTTCCACACCAGGCCCTCGGGCGTCTTGGTCAGGCCGACCAGCCGCACGTTCCGCACCGGGGCGCCCTCGACGCCCTCCATCGCGGCCGCGGTCGCGGGCGCGGGCGCCGGCTTGGCGCTCGGCGGCTGCCTCGTGTCGCGGTTCTCCTCGCTGACGGGCTGTCCGAGCGCGATCGTCGCGCCCGCGCACAACACAGCCGCGGCGCACGCCGCCCGAAGGAGGCCGCGCCGACGCCTGCAATGTCCGTCCGTGGAGTCCAGGACCGGTGTCACTTGGGGGGGACGATACCGCACTCGGGTCGAAAGCACAACGTCGCCCACCATCCGGAGTCCGAACCCGGAGCGCGGAATGGGCGCGATCGAAGGCTGTCGGCCGAGACTCATCACGGCCCCCAAGATCGGTTATTCGGACCATGCCGGAAGAAGGATTGTTCCGCCGGGGCCCCGCCTGCCGATCACTGTCGCTTCCATGGGCACGCCGGCTCCGTGATGAGCCCGCGTGCCTTGGAACACGTTCTCACCATCGCCCACCCACCAGCCCCCGGAGGCTTGGAACTTCATGACGTGCTTGCTCGGTTCGGCCCGGGCCCTGCTCGCGGGGACCGTGGGAATCGCATCCATGGCCGCCGGAGCGGCCCTCGCGTTCCGCCTGATCACCCCCGGTGTTGTGGATCAACTCACCACGACCGAACTCTTCGGCGTGCTCGCGCTTCTGATCCTTCCGGTGGCGATGTGCTGGACGCTCGCGGCCGAACGGCGCGCGGCGATGCGCGTGCGGCAGAACTCGCCGCGCCCGGCGAGGCCGCTGGTCGAGGTCGAGATCAAGCCCATGCGGTGCCCCGAGTGCCGCCGCCCGCTGGCGGCGCGCGCCGACCCGTTCACGTCGGCAGATTCACCGGCATCACCACGTACACGAACTCGTTGTTCGCCAGCCGGATCAGCCCCGGCCGGTTCGGCGCCTTGAGCTCGACGATCACGTCCTGCTCCGGGATTACCTTGAGCACGTCGGTGATGAACGTCGGGTTGAACGAGATCTCGATGTCGTCGCCCTCGAACTTCGAGAGGCCGATGGAGATCTCGCTCTCGCCCATCTCCGGCGCGCGGCTGGAGAGCTTGAGGCGCTTGTCCTTCGAGGTGAACGCGAGACGCACGCCGCGGGACTCCTCGTTGGTGAGCACGCTCGCCTTGCGGACGGCGCTGGAGAGATCCTCGCGCCCGGCGACGACCTTCTTGTCCTGGTCCTTCGGGATGACGTCCTCGTAGGGCGGGAAGGAGCCTTCCACGAGCACGCTCGAGAGCACCGCGCGCGGCGCCGGGCCCTTGCCCTCCTTGTCCTCCTTGCCCGCCGCCGCGGGCTCGAAGGCGAAGAAGACGCGCGAATCGCTCACGGCGATGCGCACGTTCTCGTCCGGGTCGCGGGCGAGCTTGGAGAAGATGTTCAGGGCCTTGGTCGGGATGATGCACGTCACGGCGTCGCCCTTGGCGCTCGTGCCGGTGAGCTGGGCCCG
>DASZWV010000087.1:0-4016 GCA_035546115.1 Phycisphaerales bacterium | reverse complement strand
GGGGGCCGGACGTCGTTTCTTTCAAAGGCCGCGGTCGGATTCGAACCGACGAAAGCTTTCGCAACGGATTTGCAATCCGTCCCATTTGACCACTCTGGCACGCGGCCGAACGTCGTCGCGATCAGCGACAACAACAGCAATCGGCGGGCTTGGTGGGCGTGCGGGTCATCGGCGTGTCAGGCACACAATGGGATCGACGAGGCGGGCGACTCGAAAGGCCGAGGTCGGATTCGAACCGACGAAGGGTTTCCCCAACGGATTTGCAATCCGCTCCATTAGACCACTTTGGTACTCGGCCCACGGACGACAGACCGTACATTATGCCCGTCCATTCGTCAAGTGGCCAATCCCTTTGCCCACCCCGGTTTGCGCACTTTCGGCCCCGCCCGGATCCCTCCCATCCGGCAAGCCCGAGCGCCGATACCATGGGCATGATGCACGGACGCCCCACGGGAACGCGGATTCTCGGTCTTCTGCTCGCCTCGGGGCTCGCCGCCGCGGCCTTCGCCGAGCCCCCACCGCAGGGCCCCTCCACCCAGCCCGACCCAACTCAGCCGGGCAAGCCCATGGAGCCTGTTCCCAGAGCAACGCTCCCACGCATCATCGTCTCCCCGTCCACCGCCCCGGCCCTAGAGCCGGTTCGCCCGAACGTGCCGCCGAGCGCGGCCGCGGACCTGACGCTGGGCACCAGCCCGCCGCTGCTTCGCGAGGGCGCGTTCGTCTCCAACGCGTCCGCGCAGCTGGTCCGCGGCAAGTCCGGCCGGTGGTACGCCATCTTCGATCCCGACGCCTCGGGCGTCCGACTGCCGCCGATGATCGTGCTCGAGGATTCCAACCTCGCCGCGATGGAGCGAGTGGTGGGGCGCGGCGGGGCCGACAAGGCCGCGACGCGCATGCGCCTGATCGGGCGCGTGCTCGTGTACCGCGACCGCAACTTCCTGCTGCCGACCGCGCCGCCCATCCTGGAGCGCTCCGCGCCGGTGGACCCGGATGCGAACGCGAACGCCGCTTCGCGTGCGGCCAGCGCCGCCGCGGCGTCGGCGAACGCTCCCAAGCCCGAGGGCGATTCCTCGAGCAAGAACACCGAGCCGAGCATCGAGCAGATCGTGGCCGAGCTCGACAAGGCCGTGGGCAATACGGGCACGCGCCGGAGCATCCCGGAGGCAACGGCGCCGGGCGCCGAGGCCGGCCCGGGCGAGGGCGGCTCGGAGGCGAGCGTCACGCCGGGATTCCTGACGGCGCGCCGGGCCCGCGTGATCCGCAACGCCGAGGGCGCCCCCATGGCGGTGTTCGATTCCGGCGCGAGCGGGCGCACCGAGGGGCCCATGATCCTGATGCCCTGCCAGAACCTCACGGCGATCGAGAACGCGATGGACTCGGGCAACGAGAGCCTGACGTTCACGCTCACCGGCGAGGTGCACGTGTACAAGGGGCGGCGCTACCTGCTGCCGACCATGTACCAGGTGAACAGGCCGATGGACAACGTGATGCCCGCGCACTGAGCCTCGGAAGCAACAGAGCGACGGAGCGACGAAGCGGGGAGCCGGTCGCCGCGCTCCGGTCTGTGTTGCCGTTCAATGCGGCGCATCGGCCAGCGCGGTCGGGTCGGTCGGGTGCGACACGGCGGCCTCGCCGGCGAGCGGATAGAACCGCGAGCCCGCGATCCGCAGCCGCTTGTTCTCCGTGCTGCGCGTGGATGCCGGCGCCAGGAACAGGAAGATCGCGCCCACGACGATGTTCATCGGGAGCATCCACTCGATGCCGGTGTAGTCGAAGTGGATCATGATCGCCGCAACCACCACCAGCGCGATCGAGAGCGGGATCACGCCGTTCCACGCGATGCCCATCACCTGGTTGAACTTCAATCGCGGGATCGTCCACCGAACAAGCATCGCCAGGAAGACCATCGCGACCGTCTTGACCAGGAAGACCCCGAACTTCACCAGCACCGCGACGATCGACCACAGCATGCTGTCGGAGTGGAAATCGGGGCTCAGCCAGTGGTTCGCCGTCGCGCCGACCCACGTCAGCGGCAGGTGGTACCCGCCCAGGAACAGCAGGCTGAAGAACGCCGACGCCGTCACGAGGTGGATGTACTCGCTGAGCAGGAACAACGCCATGCGCATCGCGCTGTACTCGGTGTGGTAGCCGCCCACGAGCTCCTGCTCGCACTCGGCGTTGTCGAAGGGCGTCCGGTTGCCCTCCGCGAGCGCACACACGTAGAACACCACCCCGACGACCGGCAGCGCCCCGATGAGCCACCCGTGCGCCATCTGGTACCCGACGATCTTCTCCGGCATCAGCGAGCCGGTCATCAGCAGCACGGTCAGGATCGACAGCCCCATCGGGATCTCGTACGAGATCATCTGCGCCGACGCCCGCAACCCGCCGAGGAACGCGTACTTGTTGTTGCTCGCCCACCCGCCCAGGGCCACGGCGTAGATCGACAGCGAGGCCACCGCGAGCAGGTAGACGATCCCCACGCTCAGGTTCGCCCCCGCGATGACCACCGTCTCCCGGTGGATCGTAAACCCGAGCGGATGAACCTCCGGCAGCGTGATCGACCCGCCCCACGGGATCACCGCGAACGCGATCAGCGCCGGAACGATCACGATGCACGCCGCGAGCGAGAAGAGCGTCTTGTCCACGCCCCGCGGCGTGTAATCCTCCTTGAGAATGAACTTCAGCCCGTCGGCCAGGAACTGCCCGATGCCGCACAGGCCCTTGAGGAACGCCAGCGCCGGCAGGCCCAGATCCAGGCCGACGCGGTTGGGGCCGATGCGGTCCTGGATGTACGCCGAGACCTTGCGCTCGGCGTAGGTGCTCAGGCCCGCGAGGCCCAGCAGCATGTGGATGACGATGACGATCACCACCACACTGATGATGAGCTGCCAGGACAGGATCGATTCGATGAACTCGTGCATGGAGCCTCAGGGTAGGACGCCGTTCGCCACTCTCCATCGGCAACCGACACTCGATGCCTCGATGCCCCCCCTTCCCAAAAACACAGCGACCCGCATCATGGCGGGCCGCCGAAACCGGAAGCATGGTGATTCGGGCGATTACTTCTTGGCGCCGAACTTCGCCTTGAGCCGCTTGGACATGCGGCTCTTGCGCCGGGCGGCCTGGTTCTTGTGGATCACGCCCTTGGCCGACGTGCGGTCCACGATCTTGGACACCTTGCGGAACGCCTCGTTGGCGTCCTGCTCCGTGCCGTGGGCGATCTTGTCCACGAACTCCCGCACGGCGTCGCGCATCGTCCGCAGCCGCCAGCGGTTGCGGGCCTTGTTCTTGGCGTTCTGGCGGATGCGCTTCTTCGCGGAGAGGGAGTGGGCCATTGGGGCGATGCAACCTGCTGATGAGAGGATCTGGCCGACCCCGGGAAACAGCCCCGGATCGATCGGCGTGGGAAGGGAAGTATCGCAGGGTTCCCCGGGGAATCAAGCCCCACGCCCGCGCGGGTCCGTCCAGTTCCCCAACGGACTTGCCGCTGCCCCACCCCGCGCTTATCGTCCGGGGCTGAGCGGGCGTAGCTCAATTGGATAGAGCACCTGACTACGGATCAGGAGGTTTCTGGTTCGACTCCAGACGCCCGTGTTTTTCCTCCCGCCGCGAGTTTCTCCTCACGGCAGCTTGTAATCCCCATCATCCCACAGCCTCGGATCGCTCACCTGCCTCGCCGGCGTGAGCGCCGCGTGCGTGTCCATGAACAGCACGTTCGCGCCGGTCCCGTGCCGCTTCACGGCCACCCGCTGCGCCTCGATCGGGTCGTTCTGGTTCCCCAGCCCGTTGATCGTGAACACGTCGTGCAGGTCGTAGAACTCGCTGATGAACAGCTCATCGTTCCCCGGAGCATACGTGTTGCCCGCCTGCACGCCCGTCGGATCGTTTGTGTAGCACGTCAGGTACACGATCCGCGTGGGGAAGTTGTACTTCCACGCCTGCGTCGGTTTCTTGCCCTGCGTGGTCGCCAGCACGTTCGGTCCGCTCTTTGTGAACTTCATCCCGTTGTTCAC
>DASZWV010000086.1:0-7109 GCA_035546115.1 Phycisphaerales bacterium | reverse complement strand
GCGGTGACGAGCGTGAAGATCAAGGGCGCGCCGCACGAGTTCACCTCGCTGCCGGGCGTGATGCAGGACGTGACGGACATCATCCTGAACGTCAAGAACCTGGTCGTGAAGATGGAGACCGACGAGCCCAAGACGCTCACGGTCGCCGCGACCGGCCCGGGGGACGTGACGGCGGACCTGATCGAGGGCGATCCGGCCGTGACGATCCTGAACAAGGACCTCGTGCTGTGCACGCTGACGGACAAGGTGGACTTCGAGATGGAGCTGCGCGTCGGCAAGGGGCGCGGCTACATCCCGGCGAGCGAGCAGTACAACAAGCAGGAGGAGCAGGAGATCGGGCTGATCCCCGTGGATGCGATCTACTCGCCGGTGCAGCGCGTGCGGTACAAGGTGGAGGAGACCCGCGTCGGCCAGCGGACGAACTACGACAAGCTGATCCTGGACATCTGGACCAACGGCACGGTGACGCCGGAGATGGGCCTGGTGGAGGCGGCGAAGATCCTCCGCAAGCACCTGAACCCGTTCGTGCAGTACTTCGACATCGGCCAGGAGCTGGTGAGCGAGGAGGCGGCGAAGGCCGCGGGCGTGGACGAGGAGCTCATCCGCAAGCTGAACATGCCCATCGGGGAGCTGGAGCTCTCGGTGCGTGCGAGCAACTGCCTGGAGTCCGCGCGGATCCAGACGGTGGCGGACCTGGTCGTTCGCTCGGAGGCGGAGCTGCTGAAGGTCCGCTCGTTCGGGCGGACGAGCCTGCGCGAGGTGAAGAAGAAGCTCAACGACATCGGCCTGGACCTGGGCATGAAGCTGCCCGAGGGCGTGGCAACCTCGGCGCCGTTCGCGCCCGGGCAGCCCGTGTGATGAAGAAGTGACGCAGTGATCGAGTGACGAAGTGACGGAGTTCGAACCATGAGACACCGAAGAGGCGGATATCGACTCGGCCGGACCACCGCCCATCGCGCATCGACCCTGCGCAACCTGGCGCTGGGGCTGTTCCAGCACGGGCAGATCACCACGACGATCCCGAAGGCCAAGTGCCTGCAGCCGTTTGTCGAGAAGATCGTGACCGACGCGAAGGACGGGTCGCTCGCGGCCCGTCGGCGCGTGATCGCGAAGCTCGGCGGCGACAAGCTCGCCTTCGACTGGCTCTATCTCGCCAAGAGCGCGAGCGACCAGGAGAAGGAGGCCGTGGGCGCCCTGAAGGACCGCGCGGAGAAGTTCTTCGCGATCCCCGACGGCGCGAAGGTGGAGCGCAACCGGTACGGCGAGCTTCGCAAGGCTCCCAAGCTGGTCAAGCACATCTTCGACAACGTCGCGCCTCGGTTCAAGAACCGGGCGGGCGGCTACACCCGCATCGTCAAGCTGGGCAAGGCCCGCATCGGCGACGGCGGCGAGCTCTGCCTGATCCAGTTCGTCGGGGCCGAGGATGGCCCGGAGATCGGCGGCAACCCCTCGACGCGTCGCCGCAAGGCGGATCGCCGCGCGGCGTTTGCGGCGAAGGTTCGCAAGGCCACCGCGGAGAAGGGCGAGAAGTCCGAAAAGGCTGCGGCGTAAAGACTTGCGTTCGTTTCGCGGGATTGCTCGATCGAAGGGTGGCAGAGCCTGCAACCCCGAAAGGGGTGGGCCGGTAGACGCAAGGCTGATAGGATTTGGCGACATCCATCGACGGTCGTCGATAGATTGAGGCCGCGGGCGAGTGCCGCGGCCAGGAACTCGAACCCCTGACCTCGGAGACTCGATCATGCGCAAGTTCATCTTCTCGTTCGGTGTGATCTGTACGGTTGCGGCCGCGGCCTTCATGGGCGGGTGCAACAAGAACTGCGAGTCCTGCTGCGACAAGGACAAGGCGGCGGTGCAGACCGACGCGCAGGGGATGCCGGCGGGCAAGACCTGCACGGGCCAGTGCGACAAGAGCAAGTGCACGGCGGGCAGCAAGTGCTGCCAGCAGCAGAAGACGGCGCAGTAAGATCGGTGTGGAGTCATACTCCTTCGGCCCGTCGGCGCAAGTCGGCGGGCCGTTGTGTTTTTGCGGGCGATGTCGGCCGCTACACTCCGGCGCGATGATCGAAGCACTCGAACGGATGCAGGCGGAAGGGCTGGACGCACTGGAGAGGGCGCAGGATGCGGGCGCGCTCGAGGCGTGGCGGGTGGAGTATCTGGGGAACGCCGGGAGGGTGAAGGGCGCGCTGGCGGGGCTGAAGGATGTGCCCAGGGAGCAGAAGCCGGCGGTGGGGGCGAGGGCCAACGCGGTGAAGGTGGCGCTGGAGGAGGCGTTCAGGGCGCGCCAGGAGGCGCTTGGAGCGGGCGGTTCGGCGGCGCCGGCGAAGGCCGGCGAGGCCCGCATCGACATGACCGAGCCGGGGCTGCACTACGCGACGGGGCTGGGGCGGCGGCACATCATCTCGCGCGTGCGGGACGAGCTGGTGGAGGTGTTCGCGCGGATGGGCTTCGAGGTGGCGCAGGGTCCGGAGTTGGAGGACGACGAGCACAACTTCGTGAAGCTCAACATCCCGAACCAGCATCCGGCGCGCGATCCGGGGGACAACTACTACATCGACGACCCGGCACGGGACCCGAAGGCGCGGATGCTGCGGAGCCAGACGAGCACGGTGCAGATCCGCGTGATGGAGACGCGCAAGCCGCCGCTGAAGATCGTGTCGCCGGGGCGCGTGTACCGGCCGGACACGGTGGATGCGACGCACAGCTTCATGTTCCATCAGATCGAGGGGCTGTACATCGACAAGGGCGTGTCGATGGCGGATTTGAAGACGTGCCTGCTGCAGTTCGCGAAGGCGTACTTTGGGCCCGAGGCGAGCGTGCGGCTGCGGCCGAGCTACTTTCCCTTCACCGAGCCGAGCGCGGAGGTGGACTTCTACATGCGCCTGCGGCCGGACCAGCCGTGGCGGTGGGTGGAGCTTGGCGGGTGCGGGATGGTGGACCCGGCGGTGCTGACGATGTGCGGGATCGACCCGGAGGAGTGGTCGGGGTACGCGTTCGGGTTCGGGATCGAGCGGCTGGCGATGGGGAAGTACTCGATCCCGGATATTCGGATGCTGTACGAGAACGATCTGCGGTTCTTGCGGCAGCTGTAGGGGGTTGACGGGGTAGGCAGGGCGTTGGCGAACTTGGTATGCTGGGCGGCTCGAGGAGGTATCGCCATGTCGCAGATCGGATCAGAGTCGCAGACGCCGGCGTCCGGGGATTTCGGGATTCCGGCGGAGCCGCCGGCGTGGCCGAAGGTGGTGGGGATCATCAGCATCGTGTGGGGGTGCCTGGGGATCATCTGCAACGTGTGCAGCCTCGGGAGCTCGGCGGTCGGGAACGCCCTTGTGAACATGGCTCCGCCCGACCAGCGAGAGCAGATCAAGCAGCAAATGGCTGCGAGCCACAGCCCGCTGACGATGGGGCTGTACGTCGTGGGGACGCTGGTGGCGATTCTCTTGATCGCGGCGGGAGTTCAGACGCTGCGGCGACAGGCGAATGGCCGGGCCCTGCACCTCTTGTGGGGCGTGCTGGGGATCGTGATGGCCGTCGCCGGCGGGGCGGTGGGACTCATGAACATGAAGACGCAGATGGCGAACATGCAGCAAAACGCGAATGCGCAGGCGGCGCAGGCGCAGCAGATGGGGATGACCTTCGGCTACGTGTTCTTCGCGTGCATCATGGTGCTCGTGGTCATCTGGCCGGTGTTCGTGCTCATCTGGTTCGGGCCGATGGGCAAGCGACCGGAGGCGGGAGCGGGTGACCAGGAGCCGCTGGTGTGAGCGTGGCTGAGAGCGGCGTGTATCTCGGGCTGGATATCGGGGGGACGAAGCTTGGGATGTGCGTGGGCACGCCCGAGGGGCGGGTGCTGGCGCGGGATCGGATCGCGAACGATCCGGCGCTCGGGCCTGAGGAGTTGCTGGCCGAGTGCAAGAGGCGATTGGAGAAGCTGGTCGCGAGCACTGGTCTGCAGAGCCAGACCAGTGCCACCCGGGTCTTGGCGCTTGGGGCCGCGTGTCCGGGGCCATTGGACTACAAGGCGGGGAGGTTCATCAATCCGCCGAACAATCCGAGGTGGCACGGGTTTGCGCTGCGCGACTGGCTGGCGGCGAACTTCGCGTGTCCGAGCGCGATGATGAACGATGCGAACGCCGCCGCGTACGCCGAGTGGTTGTGGGGCGCGGCGCGGGGGACGAGCACGGCGGTTTTCTTGACGGTGTCGACGGGGATGGGGGCGGGGCTGATCATCGATGGGCGCCTGTACGAGGGGCCGCTGGGATTGGCGGGGGAGATCGGGCGGATCCAGCTCTCGCCGAGCGATGATGGGCCGGTGGGGTTCGGGCGGCGGGGGACGGTGGAGGGGTATTGCTCCGGGCCGGGGATGACGCAGATGGCGATCGCGGAGGCGACCATCTGCACGCAGCGCGGCGAGGCGAGCGTGCTGCGCGAGACGCTTGTGCGGGATGGGACGATTGCGCCGGAGAGGCTGTTCGAGGCGGCCAGGAGCGGGGATGCGGCGGCGCGGCGCGTGACGGATCGGGTGTCGCGCGAGCTGGGACGGATCATGGCGATCATGACGGACATCCTGAACCCGGAGGTGTTCGTGCTCGGCACGATCGGCACGGCTTATCCAGAGCTGTTGATTCCGGGGGCCAAGCGGGTCCTGGCGGAGATCGCGCTGGAGCCGAGCGTGGCGATTGTGGATGTGCGACCGTCGGGATTGGGCGATCGCGGCGACCAGCAGGCGCTGGCGGTGGCGCACTACACGTTCGCGGCGGCGCGCGGGGCGTGACTCAAAAAAACCGGCGGGTGTGACCAATAGCCGCGCGATCTGCGCGAAGCGCGGGAAGCGGTGCGCTTGGCGCGGGCGCCCCGAGCGCTCGAGGAACCCCGCGGTCTTGCGATGCGCGGCATCGGTGTCATCTCTTTGTCTCACGACCCGCACTTCGCGGGGCGAACGCATCAGAACAAAAGGGGTAGCCCGATGACCGTCAAGTCCCGATTCGTTACGACCGCCGCGGCCGGCATCGCCGGCATGGCCCTCGCCGGGAGCGCTCTGGCCACCGGCTCTTTCACAACCATCAACGGCCCGTCCGCGGGCGAGAAGTCGCAGGCGCAGCTGCTCTCGCAGGTGTACGGCGGCACGTGGACGCTGGCGGGCAATGGCGTGGACTACACCAACGGCTCGCTGACCGCCACGCGTCTTGCCGACTCGGGCGTCGCGACGCCGACCTCGCTGACCACGGGCGTGAGCGGCACCGACGATGCCTGGACGGGCCCGGCCGCTTCCACCATCATCGCGAAGGCGAAGTACGCGGCCGACAACTCGCTGTTCGGCTACATCGACGACTCGGGCTCGGACACGAGCTTCCACGCGATCTTCAACACCGCGGCCGCGGGATCGCAGGCGACGGTGCTGCTCCCGTCGAACTTCCGCTGGGCGATCAAGGACCTGTCGACCGGCACGCTGCTGACCTCGCGTGCGGCGGACAACCTGTCGCCGACGTTCTACGGCGGCATCCCGACCGACCAGCTGACGACGTACAAGGTCACCGGCGTGTCGGGCGATCAGACCTACAGCGAGTGGGCGCTGTTCTGGGAGGACCGTGGTCCGGGCCAGAACTCCGACCGCGACTTCAACGATGCGATGATCACGATCCAGGCGAGCGCGATCCCGACGCCGGGTGCGTGCGCCCTGCTGGGTCTGGGGTCTCTGGGGCTGATGCGGCGCAAGCGCCGCTGAGTCGTCCCGCGATTCTCGCGGGAAGTCTTCGAAGACTCCGAGGGCCGTGCGCTTCCATGAGCGTGCGGCCCTCGTTCATTTCGGTTCCGGCGGCCCGGGACCTACGTTTGTCTCCCTATGAGCGGGCGATACGCGGCGATCATCTTCGACTTCGACGGGGTGCTGGTGGATTCTGAGCCCCTGCACGAGTGGGCGATCCGGGAGAGCGTGCGCGGGCTGGGGTGGCACGAGACGTTCTCGCGCGAGCGGTTCTACGCGGAGATCGTGGGGCGCGGGGATGAGAACGCGTACCGGCGGATCGCGGAGTGGAACGGGGGGCAGATGCCGGATGCGCGGCTTGGGGAGCTGCTGCGGACCAAGTGGGACTTGATGACGCGCGGGATCCAGGAGGGGCGCTACCGGGTGCAGCCCGGCGCGGATGAGGCGGTGCGCGAGGCGAGGCGGCTCGGGCACGTGGCGGTGTGCTCGGGCTCGGTGCGATCGACGGTGGAGCCGATGCTGGCGCGGATGGGTGTGCGGGGGCTTCTGGATGCGCTGGTGTGCGGGGATGATGTGGCGCGGATGAAGCCCGCGCCGGATGGGTATTTGAAGGCCGCGGAGTTGATCGGCGTCAAGGCGAGCGAGTGCCTGGCGATCGAGGACACGCCGACGGGGGTGAGCGCGGCGAAGGCGGCGGGGATGCGGGTGGTGGCGGTGTGCCACACGATGGCCCGCGAAAAGTTGGGCGAGGCTGATGAGGTGGTGGCGCGGATCGGGGACGTGCGGTTGCGATAGGAAAGGGCGAAGGCGTGAGCCCGTCCACAGAGGTCACAGAGGCAACACAAAGGACACAGAGAAAGGCATCGAGGCTACTGGCCGCGGAGCTGGTTGGTGATGCTGTCGCGGCGGTCGGCTTCGGCCTTGACGAAGAAGTGGTTGGAGTCGGCCTGCTGCTTGAAGGCGGTGTCCTTGCTCTTGAGCTCGCCCTTGGAATCGATGGTCCACTTGGCGATGTTGTCGCGGAGGAACTCGTGCTCTGTGCGGGCCTTTTCGCACAGGCGGGTGAGACTCTGGGCGCCGAAGTGGCGCGGCGTGTCCTTGAACTGTTCGTGGGCCCAGCGGAAGGAGATGATGTGGGCGTCGGGGCCGGATGATCCGGCGGCGATGAGCTTGGCCTCGAGATCCTCCTGGAGCGTGCTCAGCGATTTGTCGAGCGATTCGGCGGCGGTGCGGAGGGCCTCAATTTCGGCGAGGCGCTCGTTCACGAGGCGGATCTCGTGCGGGCATCGCCTGGAGAGTGTCGGGAGGAGCTTGTCGGCCTGTCTGGCGACATTGTCAATGGAGGTGAGGAGGGGTTCCTCGATCGCGGCAATGTGGGGCTTGGCGTCGAAGGCGGGCTTGGGTGGGG
>DASZWV010000085.1:0-5708 GCA_035546115.1 Phycisphaerales bacterium | reverse complement strand
CGGCCCGCCCGAATCCCGAGCAGCCACGACAGCAGCGGTGACAACGTCGTCGCGATCAGCACCGTGACCACGATGACAAGGAACATCGTGGGCTCGAGGCGCGCCGCCTCGATCTCCAGCGCCGACGGCCCGGTCGCCGGGCCGCCCTCCCGCCACGAACTCGTCATCTCGGCCGCCGCGATCGCGACCACCGACAGAGCCACGATGCCGCGCGGCGCGAACAGCGATGCGAACGCTCGTTCCTGCCACGAGAGCTTCGACCTCCACGTCGAGATCCACACGCAGGCGGGACGAACCAGCAGAACGAGCGCCGCGACGAACGCGATCTCCCGGCCCGTGATCGACGCAACGCTCGACGCCTGGAATCGCGAGGAGAGCAGAACGAACAGCGTCCCCACCAGAATCGCCGCGAGCAGTTCCTTGAACGCGCGCAGCTCCGTCGCCCCGAGCACTCGGGCCCGTGCCACGAAGATCCCGCAGATCGTCACGGCCACCAGCCCTGCTTCCGATGCGAACGCCTCGCCCACCCCGACGCACGTCATGCACAGCCCGATGGCAAGCAGGTTGAGGATCTGCGGGTCGGGGCGGCCGCGCTGGTCCAGGAACTTCAACATCGTCCTGCCCGCCAGCCCCGCCACCACGCCGACCCCCGCCCCTCCCAGCAGCGGCTTGAGAAACATCCAGAATCCCCACCCGGCGATGTGCAGGTCCGGACCGATCTGCATGTACTGGCGAACGACCTCCAGCGTCGTCACCGTCGCCACCACGCCGATCGGGTCGATCAGCACCGCCTCGGCCGCGAGCGCGGCATGCAACTTCGGCGACAGTCGCACAAGCCGGAGCACCGGCTGCACAACCGTCGGACCCGTCACGATCAGGGCTGCGCCGAGGATCGCCGCGATCGGAAACGACAACCCCAGCAGCCAATGCGCCGCCACGGCCGCGCCGACCCATGTTGTGATCGCCCCGACCGTCAGCAGCCCCCACACGGCCCGGGGGGCATGGGCCATCTCCTCGCGATTCAGATGCAGCGCCCCCTCGAAGATGAGCAGCCCGATCGAGACCGTCACGAATCCCTTGAGCGCATCGCCCAGCGACGCCCCATCGATCAAACCCACTCCCGACGTGCCCAGGCCCAGACCGACCAGCAGCAGCGGCAGCAGCGCGGGAAACCTGAACTTGCGGCAGATCACCGTCACCAGGGCGCTGACCCCAACCGCAAGAGAGAGAGACTGTGCCGAGAGATGCGTCATGCTTCAGGCGGAGCATGGGCGGGCGTCCAACTCGCCACGCGCGAGCTCACCGCCGCCCAACGAGCAATCGAGGAATGAGTCTCCGACGAGCGACGGCCACTACCGAGCGAACCTCGCCGGGCCTTCGGCGTTCACGCAACACCGCCCCGCGGCGCGCTGATCGTCGGGCTGATCGGTTCCGGCGCGCCCCGGAAGCACGACCGCCCGCTCGACTCGCATCGGCCCGGCGACACCGGCTCATCGTCGGGCCCGAGGTTGTACTGCGTGAGCTGGCAGACGAACACCCGAGAGTCCGACGAGTCGTCCACCAGCCCGGGCGTGGCGTGGCGAGGATCCACGAACATGAGCTTGTGCCGCAGATGGATGCAGCACGGCCGAAGGCTCACCGGGGCCTTGTCGCGAACTTGAGCACTCATGAGGCGACCTCCGTTTCCTCCGGGCGGCCCGCGGCGATCAGCACCGCGCGGCGTATCGCCACCGGCAGGAGCCTGAGCTTGTACGCGTTGTCCGACATCGGCTTGGCCCCTTCGACGGCGACGGCGCACGCCTTGCGAAGCCCGCCGTCGTCGTCCACGGAGACGCCCCGCAACGCCGCGCCGACGTTCGGCAGCACCCACGGAATCGGCGCCACCGCCCCCGCGCACACCCGCGCCGATGTGATCCTCGTCCCCTCGATCTCCAGCACAACATACGCCGTGACGAGCGGCCAGTCGAACGACTGCTTCTCCTTCACGGCGTAGAACCCGCTCTTCGGAGCGGTCGTGCACGTGATGTGCGTGACGATCTCGCCCGGCTGGAGGTTGTTCTCCGAGTGAACGCCCTTGTCGGGCATGTGGTAGAGCTCGGAAAGCGGGATCTCCCGCTTCGCGCTACCCGTGGTGTGCACCACCCCCTGGCAGACCGTCAGCGCGGGCGCCATGTTCGAGGGGTGAACGATGTGGCACGGCCCATCGCCGAAGATCGCGTGGTACTTGTTCTCACCCTCCACGGCAAAGCAACGCGAGCCGCCCTTCTTCAGGCATTCCGTCTGGGAGTGCCGGTAGTACCAGCACCGCGGCCGCTGGAGCAGGTTCCCCGCAAGCGTGGCCACGTTGCGCACCTGCAAAGACGCCGCGTGCTCCATCGCCTGGGCCAGCACCGGCGCCCTTTCGCGGATGAGGGGCGAATCGACGATGTCCGTCAGCGTCGTCGTCGCTTCGATCTGGATCGTTCCGTTGTTCTCGGTGATCGACGCCGACCCGGGAGCGACGCCATCCATCCGAACGCGCCGAATGTTCACGACCACGTCCGGCTCGGTCAGGCCCTCCTTGATGTGATCCACAAGGTCGATCCCGCCCCCCTTGAGCACCGGCAGCGAGAATCGCTTGTCGGCCAGGACGGTCGCGGCCTCCGCGAACGAGCGAGGCTGTGCGAGTGCGAAGCGGTTCATGAGTGGGCTCCTCCCTTCGCCGGCGCCGCCATGGCCGCCAGAATGCGGTCGGGCGTCATCGGCAGATCACGCACGGGCCGGCCGACGGCGTTGAAGATCGCGCACGCAACGGCGCCCGAGGTCGCCACGATCGGCGGCTCGCCGATGCCGCGCACCCCGGTCTGCCCTTGTGTCCACAGCACCGGCTCGATCCGCGGCATGTCGTAGGGCCCGAGGATCTTGTACGCCTCCAGGTTGTCGTTCAGCACCGTCCCGATGTTGCGGTCGAACACCTGACGCTCGAACAGCGCGTTGGACATGCCCTGGATCACCGACCCGATGATCTGGCTCTCGGCGCCCTTGCGGAAGATTACCCTCCCGCACGATTGGATCGCGACCACGTGCAGCGGCCGAACGACGCCCGTCTCGCTGTCCACCGACAGCTTGACGAACTGCACGCCCTGGTTGTTGCCCTCGCCCGGGTCGATCTCGCCGTGGTTCTTCGCGACGATCCCCTCGGGCGGCAGCTTCTGGCACGCCTGCTTCCAGTCCAGGTGCGGCTTGCCGTTGCGCGTGATCACGCCGTCTTTGACGTCGAACTCCTTGACGGAATCCCCCGCGCCCGCGGCCCGGGCGACGATCGTCAGCAGTTGTTCCTTCGCGTGCTCGGCCGCGTTCATCATCGTCGGGGCGATGGTGCCCGTCACCTGCGAACCGCCCGACCCCGGCCCGCGCGGCAGGTTCGAGTGGCCGATTCGAACGGTGACCACGCTCAGCGGCACGCCCAGCCCGCTCGCCGCGGAGATCCCCAGCACCGTGCGCGTCCCCGTGCCCGGGTCCTGCGTGCCCGAGCGGGCCTCGACCGAGCCGTCGGGGTGGATCGCCACCTCGGCCGATCCGCCCGGTCCCACGCCGTGCCAGCTCGCCGTGCCGAGGCCATACCCGATTCGGACAACGCCCTTCTGCGAGCCCGTCGGCCTGCGATCGTGCCAGCCGATCATCTTCGCGCCCATGTCCATCATCTCTCGATAGACATCCTCGCTCGCGAGTTTCTTCTTCAGCGTGAGCGGGTCCATGTCGCACATCGCCGCGATCTCATCGATCATCAGCTCTTCCGCGAACGCCCCCTGCGGAAACGACGGCGCCCGCGCGGGCATCGGCCCGCCCCCGTTGAACGACACATCCGTGTGCCCATCGCGCCCCTTGCGAATGCCAAGCCGATAGCGCCCGGAGGGCACGTGGCACCCGCCGCCTCCCCCGGCGATCCCCACGCCGCCCCACGTCCTGATCTCGCCGCCGAGGATCGTCCCATCCTTCTTGAACGCCACCCGCGCGAGCGTCTGGCTCGAAGGTCGCATCCCCGTGTCCGTCTGGTCCTCCGATCGCGTATCGAACATGTACGCCGAGCGCTTGTGCTTCCCCGCCGCCGAGGCCGCCGCCTGCAACTCCTTGCCCGGCCCGCCGAGCTTGGAGCCGAAGCCCCCGCCGATGTACTCGCACACGACCTCGATCTCCGACTGCGGCCGATCGAGGTGCTGGTCCAGGCCATCCCGCGCCGCGCTCGTGCCCTGCGTCGAGGCGTACGCGATCGCCTTCTCATCCGTCCACTCGACCGCCCCGCCGTGCGTCTCCAGGCACGAGTGCGGCTGCACCGGCGTCGTGTACACCGCCTCCAGCGTCAGCTCCGCCGACTTGAAGTGCTCCGCGGTCTTCGCGCTGGGTTCGGGCAACTCCGTGACCGTGTCCGCGATGCCTGTCTTCACGGGCTTCTTGTCCCACTGGCACTTCAGCGCCCGCAGGGCTCGCTTCACGGCCAGCGGCGACTCGGCCACCACCTGCCCCAGCTTGTGGCCGTGGTACTTGCCCTGGCGGCCGGCATCGACATCCACCTCGACGACGCCCGGGACCGCCTTCGCGGCGTCCGTGTCCGCCGACTTCAGCACCGCCGCGCCGTACGGGCAGCGCACGAAGCCGATGTACAGCGCATCCTTCAGATACATGTCGCGCCCATACTTGGCACGACCCGACACCTTCGCCGGCCCATCCAGGCGCGATGTGTCGTCGTTGACCGAGCACCCGGCGTTCGCGGGCCGGTTGGTCGTGGGCATGTCGGTGGGTGTGCTGTCGCGCATTGGTCATGCCCCTTTCTGGTCCATGATGGGAGCCTGGCCCGAGGCCTCGAGCACCGCGTTGAAGATGTTCGTGTAGGTCCCGCACCGGCAGATGTTCCCGCTCAGCGCCCGCTTGATCTGGTCCAGCGTCGGCTTCGGGTTCTCGTTGAGCAGCGACCGCGACGCCACCACGAACCCCGGCGTGCAATACCCGCACTGCATCGCATCGTGCTTCACGAACATCTCCTGCACGGGGTCCAGCCGCAGGTTGCCGCTCGCATCCTCGCTCGCGAGCCCCTCGACGGTCGTGATCCGCGAGCCCACGCAGTCCATCGCCAGCAGCATGCACGAGGTCACCACCCGCCCGTCGATGATCACCGAGCATCCGCCGCACGCCCCGCGGTCGCAGATCTCCTTGGCCCCCGTCATGTTCAGGTGCAGCCGCAGCGCCTCCAGCAGCGTGGTCGCGGGCTCGGCCTTGAGCTTGACGTTCTTTCCATTGATGTTCAGCGTGATGTCGACCGGGTCCGGCCCGATGATCGTCGGATTCCCCGCCGAACCGGCGGCTCCGTCCGGCCCATCATCGAGGTGCCTGCCGAGCACGCCCGACGCCTGCGCCGCCGCCGCGGCCAATGACGACGCCGCGGCCGAGACGCCCACGCTCTTGATGAACGATCGCCGCGACACGCCCCCCCCGCGCCCTCCTCCCGCCGGGCTGGGTGGCGGAGCGCCGATGAGGCGAGCACCGTCCATCGACGCCGATGCTCGGTGCATCTCCGGCCGGGCGGGCGGTCGGGAAGGGTGGGGAGCAGAAGGTTTGCTGTCGTCGATCATCCGTCTTCTCCTGGCCAGAGGGGCTGGAGCGGAAAAAGGGCTCATGGAGCGTATCCGCCCCACGCGCCGCGGAACCAAGCCGCCGGCCTTCTGGTATGCTGC
>DASZWV010000084.1:0-6977 GCA_035546115.1 Phycisphaerales bacterium | reverse complement strand
CTGCTGCGCCGACCACGCCATGCCCTCCGGGCTCGGATTGCCCGAACCGGCCAGACCTGCGACCGATTCGACGATGAAAACCAAACCTCCCGATGCGATCAGCAGGATCACTCCGGCCACAATCAGGCACATGGCCAGCACTCGCCGAGCATCTCCTTTGGAAACGGGCATAGATTGCTTGCTGAGCGTTCCTGCATTGGTCCGCTCTGTGCCCTCTGTGGCAGCTCCCTCTGTGCCCTCTGTGGACTGAATCCTATCCCACGGGCAGTTGGCACCGACCGAGGCGTGCCCCCGACCGCGGCTCTGAACGGTCGGTGTGCCTTGGGTGTCGCACGCCGGAGCACCGACCGCCCAAGGCTGCGGCCGGTGGCACGATTCCGGGTCACGGTCGATGCCGCCTGCCGGTGCGAGGGGTGGGAGTGCGGGCGGGTGTCATCGTTTCCGCATCAGCCTCCAAACACCGCCCGCAACCAGAGCCGCGCCGACAAAGCCGACGGCACCGGCGAACCACAGGGCGCGGGCGTCCTGCTGCGCCGACCACGCCATGCCCTCCGGGCTCGGATTGCCCGAACCGGCCAGACCTGCGACCGATTCGACGATGAAAACCAAACCTCCCGATGCGATCAGCAGGACCACTCCGGCCACAATCAGGCACACGGCCAGCACTCGCCGAGCATCTCCTTTGGAAACGGGCATAGATTGCTTGCTCAGCGTTCCTGCACTGGTCCGCTCTGTGCCCTCTGTGGCAGCTCCCTCTGTGCCCTCTGTGGACTGAATCCTATCCCACGGGCAGTTGGCACCGACCGAAGCGTGGCCCCGACCGCGGCTCTGAACGGTCGGTGTGCCTTGGGTGTCGCACGCCGGAGCACCGACCGCCCAAAGCTGCCCAAAGCTGCGGCCGGTGGCGCCATCCGGTCCGTTCACCGGTCGGCGCCGCCTGCCACGCGGGGGTCGGGGGCCGGCGTTCACGGGACGAGCCACCGCATGACCAGCGTGGATTGCTGTGCGCTGACGTCCCGTCCCGGAAGGGTCTCCGCGGCGTATCGAATCGCTTCATCCTCGCTCGTCGTGAGCGCAACCAGGTAGACCGCCGAACCCGCGCTGCATCCGACGCCCCAGCGATCGAGCTGGCCGCGCGCGGAAGCGATGATGCGCACCGGCCGCCGCCAGAAGTGGACACGCGCATCTTGCTTCTCGACCTTCCGCCCGAGTGGTGTCAGCCTCTCGATGGTGCACGTGTCGCCGGAAACCAACAGGTTGCGCGACCGGGACTTTGCCGTTGCCCACGCCGCGAACAGGCCGAACGCCACGACCAACGTCGCGAGGGAGCCCCGGCCGGGCGGGTCGCTCAGCCAGTCCGGCCGGCTCGCTCGTATGAAGACAATGCACAGAACCAGCACACAACCGCCGCCCGCCAGACACATCAGACCCGCGAAGAGAAGCCAATCCAGTCCAAGCCTTCCGTGATCGGTGAACACAACGGTCTGTCCGTCAACCCTCGGCACCAAGCGGAAGTCTTCGCGGCGCTGGAGTGTGCACGCCGACTTGCGAAACACGCGCCTCCGCCACAGATTGTCGGGCAGTTGACTCCGAGCCATCGCATCCCATCCTGCCTTCCAGGCCACAGCTGCGGGCGGATTGTACAGCCGGTCACAAGTACGCGCGAACGATGGCCCACAGCAGGAGCAGGCAGGTGGCACCGACCGAGGCGTGCCAACGACCGCGGCTCTGAGCGGTCGGTGTGCCTTGGGTGTCGCACGCCGGAGCACCGACCGCCCAAGGCTGCTGTCGGTGGCAAGATTCCGGGTCGCGGTCGGTGCCGCCTGGCTTTCGCCCCTTGGGCGATCGGTCCTTGCGAGTGGCTTCAGCCACTCGATGCGGCCCTCATTGTCTTCCCGGCCCCTTGGGCCGACGGATGCGGGCGGCGAGGTCGAGGCGTCGGCCCCCGGGGCCGAAAGGCAAAGGGCACGCCGTCGAGTGGCTGAAGCCACTCGCAACCACCGGGCGCCCAAGGGGCGAAAGCCAGGGGCCATCCGTCGCTCGGCAGGTGGCACGATTCTGGGTCGCGGTCGGTGCCACCTGCCTGGGATGAGGTTTCACGCCGCCCCCTTCGTTCCGCACTCCGGACACTTCGCATCGGCAGCGATCCCCGCGCGGTCGTAGCCGCACTTCGGGCAGAGGTTGAGCCGAGCGCGGCGGCGGGCGATACCGTCGAGTCGCCAAGCGGTGACGGTGGCGAAAAGGCAAGCAAACGCGAACGGCCACATTGGCAATGTCACGCTCCAGTCGCGCGGAGGCTCTTTTGAGGTGTAGTAGAGTCCCCAATGCATGCGATAGGGCATCCACCCTGTTAGGCCCTCCGCGGCATATACCCAGACGTCGCGCTGGTCTTCCGACATCCGCATGACCGAGACTTCCCCCCCGCCCAAAGCCACCACTACACCCGCGCCAATGTGCTTGTCGGCTTGGAGGAAACCACTTCCAGCCCAAACCACCACCAGCAGCAGAGTCACCACCGCGCCGCCCCACTTGATCGTCTTGCGCAGTTTGGGGTGCGGCTTCATGGCTCGGTCCTCCTCCTACTCATACTCCTACTCCTACTCTCCTTTGAGACGCGGCCAGGCCAAGGAGAGTATGAGTAGGAGTAGGAGAAGGATCATGATGAGGATGAAAGCCGCTACGCCTTCTTGATCCGGTGCACCAGCGTCGACGCCTTCACCTCCAGCCCCTTGAGCTCGCTGTCGAGCGCATCGCGGTTGGGGGCGAAGGCCATCGCCGTGCGGGCCGTCACCCAGTCCTTCTTCACCAGGTCCGCCAGCGCGTTGGTGAAGCTCTGCATCCCCTCGGCGCGCGACGAGTTGATGATCGAGGGAAGGTCGTTGTCCTCGCCCTCGCGGATCTTCTCCTCGACCACCGGCGTGTTGAGCAGCACCTCGCACGCGGGAACGACCCCGCCCCTGCCCTCGTTGAAGTTCGGCACCGCCGGCAGCAGCCGCTGGGCCAGGATCGCCCGCAGCGTGTTGGCCAGCGACGACCGCAGGAACGGGTGCTCCTCGCGCGGGAAGAACTCGAGGATGCGGTTGAACGACTGCATCGTGTCGGCCGTGTGCAGCGTGGCGAAGACCAGGTGCCCCGTCTCGGCCGCCTGGATCGCCGCGAGCACCGTCTCGTGGTCGCGGAGCTCGCCGATGAAGATCACGTCCGGGTCCTGGCGGACGATGTAGCGCAGGGCCGTCTTGTAGTCCGGCACATCGATCCCGATCTCGCGCTGCGAGATGATGCTCTTCTTGGGGATGAAGCGGTACTCCACCGGGTCCTCGACGGTGATGATGTTGCACGCCTCGGTCTGGTTGATCTGCTCGATCATCGCCGCGAGCGTCGAGGACTTGCCCGAGCCCGTGATGCCGACCACGAGGATCAGCCCCTCGTTGGTCCGCGTGATCAGCTCGCCGTAGATGTCCGGCACGTGCAGCTCCGCGTACGAGGGGATCTCGGCCTTCACGCGACGGATCGCCGCGGCCACGTGCCCGCCGCTGCGGTACATGTTCACGCGGAAGCGGTCCCCCTCGGAGTTGAACGTCGCGAAGTCGAGGTCGCCGCGGTCGATGAACTTCTGCTTGAGCTGCTCCGGGACGATCGGGTCGAGCAGGTGGTCGGCCTCATCCGCATCCAGCGGCCCCGAGCCGAGCGCACGCAGCAGGCCGTTGATCCGGTACGTCGGCGGCACCCCCACCTTGATGTGCAGGTCGCTCGCCGAGTGCTGCTTCATCCCGAGGAGCATCTTCTGGATCGTGAACGCGGAGTTGAGCATGGCCAGATCCTCCGGTGCTGTTGAACAGCATACCAGAAGCCCGGCCGATCCGCTGCGAGCGGCCTGCATTTGCTGCTGTGCCGCCTTGCAGCTTGGCTATTTCGCCTCGGGATACCCCAGGCCCACCCAGATGTCGTTCACGTTCGTCCCCGTCCCCCCGCCCGGCCCGCTGGGCATGGCCGCGCCCGCCGCATCGACGAACGCCCGCGAGTCGTGGGCGGCGAGGATCTTCGCCGGATCCACGCCCGCGGCCCGGGCGTTGCCCGCGCTCTCGCCGGTGATGATCGCGCCCGCGTGCGGCCGCGCCCCCGGCGGCGCGAGCCCATCGGCCCCATCGGTGGCGAAGAACATTCCCGCCACGCCCTGCCGACCCGAGAGCCCGATGGCCGCGGCGAGCGCGCCCTCCTGGTTCCTTCCGCCGTAGCCGCGCGAGTTCTGACCGACGGTGACCGTCGTCTCGCCGCCCCACACGATCGCGACGGGCCTGCCCGGGTTCGACTCCCTCGCCTTCAGGAGCGCCGTCGCGAACGCCTGCCCGAGCACGCGGGCTTCCCCATCCACGTTCATCCGCGCCTCGGCGACCACGTAGCCGAGCTTCTCCAGCGCATCGCGCGCCCCCACCACCGCCATCGTGTTCGAGCCCACGATCATGTTCAGCGCGTTCTCGACCATCGGCGGCGGGGGCGCCGGACGATCGATCATCGCCTTGAGCTTCGCCGTCACGTTCGGCGCGGCATCGGCAACGCCGCGGGTCTCCAGCACGCGCATCGCGAGCGTCGGGAGCGGCCGCCCATCCGCCGTCGGGCCGGAGGCGATCACCTTCACCGGATCGCCGAGCACATCCGACAGGATCATCGCGTACACCGTGGAGGGCGCGGCCAGCCGCGCCAGCCCGCCCCCCTTGAGCTGCTCGCAGCACGTGCGCACCACGTTCAGCTCCGCGATCGTCGCCCCCGCCTTGAGCAGGGCCTCGGTCACGTTCCGGATGTCCGAGAGCGTCAGCCCCCGCTCCGGAAACGTCAGGTGCGCCGACGCCCCGCCGGAGATCAGGGCCAGCAGCGGCAGCCGCCTCGACGCCGCGAGCCGCGCCGCATCCCCCGCGGCGCGGGCGGCGATGAGGTTCCGCTGCGTCGGGAGCGGATGGTCCGCCTCGAACAGCCGCACGCCCGCATCATGCAGCGACGCCGGCGGCCTCGTCCCGGCGGGAACGATCGCGACCCCGACCGAGGGTTTCACCCCGCACCGCTCCACGGCCGCCAGAGCCATCAGGACCGACGCCTTCCCCGCCGAGACCAGCACGCCCTTCCTCAGGCTCTCGGCCACGGCCGGGTCGGTCGGCCAGCTCCGCACGACCGCCTCCGCCGGATCAACCGCCTTCAGGACGGCCTCGATGACCGTCCGCAGGTGCTCCCGGAACGATGGAAACACGGGCGGCCGCGCGGGCGGAGCCGTGGGCGCCGGCTTCGGCTCGACATTCGTATCCGGGGTTGTGAAGGGCTCGAGGTCCGTCGCTGCTGTCCGTTTCACGAGGTCCAAACCGTCACTGTACCAGTCCGAGGCCCCCGCTGCCGGGGGCACTATCCTCATTTCTCGCACCGTGAGTCCCACATGTCGGATCAACCTCCCCCCATTCCGACCGACCCGATTCCCCCCGCCTCATCGCCGCCGCCCCCGCCCCCCCCGCCCCCCCCGTCCCCCTACTACCCCGGCCCGCTCGGCGGCGGGATCCAGCCCCATCGCGGCGGGCTGATCCTGGCCCTTGGGATCTCCTCGATCGCCGTGCTGCTTCTGGGTTGCTGCGACCTGTTCTTTCCGCCGTGCTGCCTCGGGACCTCGGCCATCACGATCGGCCTCGCCGTTCCCGCGTGGGTCATGGCCAACGCCGATCTTCGCGCCATGGCAGAGGGCCGCGTGGACCCCGCCGGCCGCGGTCAGACCGAGGCCGGGCGGGTCTGCGCGATCATCGCCGTCATCCTCTGCGGCCTCTCGCTTCTGGGATGCCTCGGATCGATCTCGGTCTCAGGGTTCCGGCCCTACCGCTTCGGAAGGCCCTGGCACCCGTGGCGGCCGTGATCTACTCCAGAACCCACCCCTTCTCCTGATCCATGCGGAGCAGCGTCACCGCGCCGTCGCCATCGATCGGTTTGGCGCGATTCGAGGCATCCAGCAGTTCCTCATCCGTCAGATGGTGCAGGATGCTCTCCTCGACGTACGGCTGGATCAGCGGCCAGTCCGCGACGATGTCGCCCGTCAGGTGCAGCAGCGGCAGGCCGACGTGATTGAGCACCTCGTCGATCATCCGATCCTGCCCGCCCGCGATCGCCCGCGCATCCACGTTCTTCCGAAGGTCGAAGAGCACCGCCACCAGCGGCCGCCACGTCCGCCGATCGCACAGCACCAGGTCCAGGGCCCGCACACGCACGCGACGGCGCCAATCCCGCCAATCCGCGGCATCGCCCTCACCCGCGATCTTCGGCTTGGTCGGCACGATGAGCGTGTCCAGCCGCACGCGCGGGCAGACGATCACCCACGCCGGCAGCCGCCGGCTCAGCCCATTCACGAACCGCCCCACGGCCGGGCGGAAGATCGCCTCGCGCAGCTTGAACGGCGGCGTGGTCAGGATCATCTCGCCGTCGGGCGTGTTCACCAGCCGCCCCATCGGGGGCGCACCCGCCGCCGCGCCGGCGGGCCCTGGCGGCTCCACGCGCTCGGGCATGAGCGGCGGGTTGATCTCGGCGATCGCGACCGGCGGCTGGGCCGGCTTCTCGGGCGCGAGCGGGATGCGCTCGCCCGTGGCCGGAATGCTGAACCGCCGGCGCCGCTCCTCGCTCGCCTCGCGCTCGATCCGCTGCTTGCGCACCACGGCCATCGCGACCGCGATGAGCATCGCGACGGCCAGCAGCGCAAGGGCCCAGAGCAAGTACACCATGCAGGAATCCGCACCTTGATCATAAGGAACCGCCGCCGGTGTCGGATGACAACGGCGGCGGCCCTGTTCTGCCCTCACAACCCCATACGACCGGATTCCGGCCATCCTGCCGGCAGCCGCGAATTTTTTTTCTACCAGGAAAGGCGGGACATCCGCCTCGCCGCCTCGGCCAGGCGCGGGGCCTCCACCGTCAGGGCCACCCGGAACCACTCCCGGGCCCGCGGGCTGAACCCGGCC
>DASZWV010000083.1:0-1610 GCA_035546115.1 Phycisphaerales bacterium | reverse complement strand
CGTGGTATGGTTCGCAGCGGCGCTACGTGTTCCTTGCCAATGGCAAGTTCGTCGGCGAGGTGGGAAACTGGTGGGATGTGGTCCCTCAGCCCACGAACCCGCGCTCGCTCGCCGGCCGGGGCGCCAACAGCGGCATCCGAGACTCCGCTGTTCCCGTTCTTCGCGCCGTGCCGGGCGCGTTCCTGGGCTCGGGCGTCTCTGCGGGCACCGTTATGGAATGGGTCCTCCCGCTCTGGCAGCCGACCGTGCTTGCCGGCGCGGCCGTGCTCGCGCTCCTCTGGCCCGAACTGATCCTGTTGCTCGCGTTCCGCTCGCGTCGCCGTCGCCGACTTGGCAGGTGCGTGAAGTGCGGGTATGACCGCGCGGGGCTGGCTGCGGGCGCGGCGTGTCCGGAGTGCGGGGAGCACATGGCCAAATTGCCAAAGGGCCAAATTGCCAAATGGGAATGAAGACACGGCCCCGGGCTTGAGGCTCGGGGCTGTTCATTTGGCAATTTGGCAATTTGGTAATTTGGCCATTTGCCCCTCAGTGATGATGCTGGTGCGCTGGCTCCGGGGCGATGATGCCGTCTTCGGGGACCTTGGCGTCGATGGTGACGGCGCTGAGGATCATGCGGCCCTTGTGCTGGAACTGGGCGAAGGCGCGGTACATGCCCGGCTTGGGGAAGTAGGTGTGGAAGACGACGTCGGTGGGCTTGCCGTTGGTGAAGACCGTGACCTCGGGCGGGAGCGGGGGCGTGAGCGGGTGGCAGTGCAGGTAGGTGCGCGTGTCGGCGGAGATGATGACCAGGTGGCCCATCGCGCCCATGATGGGCTCGAGGTCGGTGACGGGCTCGTTGTGCAGGCTCACGCCGTAGCGGAGGTACGAGTCGCGGCCGGCGAAGAACTTGCCGCCGTTGCAGCGGATGCCGATCTCGTAGGGCGGGTCCTGGATGAGGTCGTCCTCGTTCTCGTGCAGGGCGATGGGGGCGTGGGGCGGGGTGTCGCCCGATGGGACGGTGAACTCGGTGCGGGCGATGCGGTTGATGGGGGCTTTGCCCGCCGGGGCCGTCGGCGTGAAGTCGGCGAAGGCGATGAAGCGGCCGCCGAAGGGGAAGGTGAAGTCTTTGAGGTGAAAGATGCCGTCCTGAGTTCGCGTGGGGTGCTCGTGGGCGTAGAAGGAGAGGTCTTCGGAGAAGAGCATGAAGTGGAGCGTGTGCTCGTGGACGATGTCGATCGCGCCGACGGGGTCGCCGACCTGATCGAGCAGGCGGATGTCGAGGGTGATGGGCCTGCCGGCGACGATGCCGGATGAATCGCTCGCGGCGGAGATGAGCACGGCGAAGGGGGCCGCGCTCTGGCGGATCAGGTCCATGTGGCAGACGGGACAGGTGCCGGGGTGGTCGTAGGACTTCTTGCCCTCGCAGCGCATCTCGCAGATCCAGGGGTCGGGCGGGAGGAGCGCGGTGAGGTCGGCGATGAGGGGCTTGAGCGCGGCGAGGGCGGTGCGGGCGGAGTCGGGCTTGTTGGCGTCGAGGGCGTCGTGGAGCGCGGCCGCGGCGTCGGCGATGGACTTGCCGGCGAGGTTGATGGGCTTGACCTTGTCGCGCGGGATGAGGGAGTCGTTGAGGG